>NZ_BAAGGY010000008.1:0-129539 GCF_054658635.1 Agathobaculum sp. TL06 | reverse complement strand
GGAGTGGAAGTGCAGTAATGTATGCAGCGGACTGATACTAATAGGCCGAGGGCTTGACCTCATATTAGAGGTAATCCTCGTACTCTTTGCTGTGAGTTGTTATTGTTCAGTTTTCAGGGTGTAAACCCGCTGGAGCCCGTTGAGGGCGACATAAAATCCAGCGCCTGAACATCGGATTGACTTCGATGTGAAGGCTTTCCGCAGAAAACTCATTTGAAACTGTAGTTTCAAATGAATGCGGAGCATTATGCACCATTAGCTCAGTTGGTAGAGCAACTGACTCTTAATCAGTGGGTCCACGGTTCGAGCCCGTGATGGTGTACCAGGAACGGTGCGCTGTGGGATTGGCCGAGTTCAGTCCCACGGTGGAGCCGGCAAGCATACCGGAAGCAGGCTGGAAATGGCCCGTTGGTCAAGCGGTTAAGACGGCGGCCTCTCACGCCGCAAACGGGGGTTCGATTCCCCCACGGGTCACCATCTTTAACAGTTGACAAGATGGCGGCGATGTGGTATGTTTTACAAGGTGAGCAAATGCGTGAAGCATTTCTCGATATAGTGCGTATCTATGGTGATGAGGGTACACCTGTTCCCATTCCGAACACAGTAGTTAAGCTCATTTACGGTGACAATACTTGGCTGGCGACGGCCTGGAAAGATAACTCGATGCGCACATCACGAAAAGCAGCAACTTCGGTTGCTGCTTTTCCTCTGTCTGAGGAGGGAAAAGCATGTATCAATATATTTTATTTGATCTGGATGGGACGCTGACCGATCCACGAGAGGGGATCACAAAGTCTGTGCAGTATGCGCTCGGCAAAATGGGTATTGATGCGCCTGATCGAACGGCGCTGGAACATTTTATCGGTCCGCCGCTCTATGATGAATTCATTCGCTGCTATGGATTTGACGACGCCGGCGCAAGGCAGGCGGTCGCGGCTTACCGCGAGCGCTTCAGTGTGCGGGGCTGGAAAGAAAACCTTTTGTTTTCAGGTGTTCCGGAGCTGCTGCGGGCGCTGAAGGACGCGGGAAAGAAAACGGCCATTGCGTCCTCCAAGCCAACTGTTTTTGTGGAGAAAATTTTGCAGAGATTCCAGATCGACGCTTATTTCGATGCCGTTTCCGGCGCCACGCTGGATGGTGTAATCTCTACCAAATCCCAGGTTGTCAGGCAGGCGTTGGAGATGCTGCAGGTGCGGGAGTGTTCCGAAGCGGTTTTGGTGGGGGACCGGATGCATGACGCGGAGGGGGCGCAGGACAACGGCATCGCGTGTATTGGCGTTACCTTTGGCTTTGGCGGCAGGGATGAGCTGGCTTGTGCCGGCGCTGACCATATTGTCGATACGATGGAAGAACTGCGGGAATTGCTTTTGAAGTGAGGAACGCGAAAAGGCGGCTGGTGACAGCCGCCTTTTTTTATTTCCAGGGTGATTTTCCGTCCATCCAGCCTTGCGCTTCCCAGTAGGCATGGTCGCTGTCTGTAAGGCCGCCGCCCATTTTGCGGCTGAGCCAGTACCGCATGCGTACACTGCAGCGCGGTTCGACCGGAGCGGGCTGGAGTCTGCGGGCGAGGCGCTGCATATCCCGCCGCATTTTTTCTTTTCGCGGTTCGCTCAGTTCGGCGGCTTTCAGCGCCATCGAGCGGATACCGTAGGTATATACCCGCCCGACGCCCCACCAGTTTACGCTGTCTTTCATATCCCGCAGCGTCTGCCTGAGGCCGCTTCCCGCAGCGGTTGCCAGCAGAACGGCGGTTTTGCGCGTCAGTTTGCCGTTTGGACGATGGACGATCCAGCGGTTTCCCAGGTGATCGAGAAAGGATTTCATTGCGCCGGTCACATGGTAAGCATACACCGGACTGGCCAGGAGAATAACGTCGGATGCGTCGATTGCCTGTAAAATAGGCTCAAGCTGGGCGGATGCCTGCTGGCAGAGGGGTTCGCTGGCTTCGAAGCATGCGCAGCAGCCGCTGCAGAAGTGACTGAAATCCCGTGGAAGAAAAAACTCCGAAAATGTAGTGTTATCCTGTGGAAGCGACTGCATCAGCATGCGCGCCAGCAAAACAGTGCTGCCTGTGTGGTTGGTTCCGTAAATTGCGGTGATCTTCATAGTTTCAGCTCCTTTGTATTTTGCCGGCCAAATGCCGCAGCCGCTCCATCGGGAACGGGCGGCCGTGGGCTGGATAAATCATGCTGCAGTCCAGCCTTGCCAGACGCAGCAGGCTGTCCCGCGCGGCCTGTGGATTTTCGCTGTATCCAGGCAGGGCAGGGCGCAGAAACGACATAACGGCGTCGCCTGCGAAAAGGCAGTCCTCCACCAGCAGCGCGCAGGAGCCGGCGGTGTGTCCCGGGCAGGGTATCGGTGTTGCGCTGGGCGGCAGTCCGTCCGGTACGAGAAAGGCCGGTGAAAAGGGCGCGTGTTTCTCCGTTTTTCGGCCGCTGCGGACCGCCCCGATGTCCTGCGCCGGCGGCATAACAAGGGCAAGGTCAGCGGGGTGCAGCGCGGCGGGAATGCCGTAATGTTCCTGCAAAGCGGCGGCGTGGCCGATGTGGTCGGTATGGCCGTGCGTCAGGAACAGCAGTTCGATCATATGCGGGTCGACCGCGCGCTGCAGGCGTCCGAGGAACCGACGATCCCACGCGATACCGGCATCGACCAGCAGCGTCCGGCCGCTCCATTGAATCAGCCAACAGTTTGTCATTCCGGAACGGATACGGTGAATACGCATGGTTTTCCTCCTTGCTTTTCTGGACAATGCAGAGTATAATGCAGGTGACACATTCGTGTCAAGGCGTTTGGCGCAAGTGACACGATGGAATACTCTTTGTGTCGGGAGATGGGTCGAGTGGAAAAAAGTCAAAATCCGATTGCCGTCCGCTCCCGTTCCATGCTGCGGCAGGCGATGCTGGAGCTGCTCGCGGAGCGGCCTTACGGGCAGATTACAGTAACGGCGCTGTGCGAACATGCGCAGCTCGGACGGAAAACCTTTTACCGCAATTACGCGGAAAAGGATGACATACTGCGGGAATATATCGCCTGCCTGGCGGACGGCTTTCTGGAAAAGCTGCGGGAGCAGGCCCCCTTTGGCGATACCGCGTTCGCACAAACGCTGTTCGCCTATTGGAAGCCGTATGCGGACCTGTTCTGCCTGTTGGAGCAAAACGGCGAATTCCGGTTTGTGCAGCGGGAATTTGAACGGGTGGCCGCGCGGGTCGGCGGCTGGTTTATCTGTCCGGAGGCCATGCGGGAGGACCGGACGTTCCAGCGGTACTGCGCCAGCTTTGTGTCAGGAGGCTGCTACGCGCTGCTGCGGGACTGGATGTGCGGAGGCGCCGTCGAACCCGTGGAGCAAATGACCGCGCTTTTTTGTCAGATTCGACGACTGAAAGCGTAGAGACGCGCCTTTACCAGGGGTTTCAAGTGTGGTAAAATAACAATATACAGGCTTTGACCGCGCTGCCCGCTGGAAGGCGGTATCGGGAAACTATATGCGGCCGGCCTGTGTTTGTTTCTTCTAAAGCGCAGGAAAAGCAGGAATTTACCCGCGTCTGCGGATAGTTGGCGCCGGCGGCGCCATAATGGGAGGGAGAAGGATGATTCAATACCAGCTGCCGCTGTTGGCGGTGCGGGATGTGGAGGTTTCCAAACGGTTTTACCACGACCTGTTTGAGCAGGAGGTGGCGATGGATCTGGGCCGGAACGTGACGTTTTCGGGCGGCTTCGCGATCCAGCAGGATTTTGACTGGCTGGTAGGCATCCCCAAATCCACGATCCTGCACCAGACGAATAATATGGAGCTGTATTTCGAGGTCGATGATTTCGAAGCCTTTTGGAGCAGGCTGCAGCAGCATCCGGACGTCGATCTGGTGCATGGCCCCAAAACGCATGAATGGCACCAGCGCGTGGTGCGGCTTTACGATCCGGACTGGCATATGATCGAGGTGGGGGAGTCCATGACGGTCGTTGCGCAGCGCCTGCTGCGCGAGGGGAACGATGTGGAGCGGACCGCGGAAATGACCCAGCTTCCGGTCGGGTTTGTGGAACAGTGCAGGAAAGGTATGGAATAAATATGTTTGGTTATCAGGCGGAGTTCGTCGACTGCGGCGACGCCCGCATTGCCTGTTATGATATCGGCCGCGGCAAGCCGCTTGTCCTGCTGCATGGAAACGGCGAGGACAGCGCGTACTGGAAAGCGCAGATACCGGAATTTACGCGGTTTTACCGCGTGCTCGCGGTGGACAGCCGGGGACACGGCGCCTCGGAAAGCGGCGCGCATGGCCTGTCGTTCGACCAGATGGCGCAGGATTTGAAAACCGTATTGGATGCGCGCGGGGTGAAAAAAGCGCATATCCTCGGCTTTTCGGATGGCGGCAATCTGGCGATCAAGTTCGCGCTCACCTATCCGGCGTATGTGGACAAGCTGATTCTGAACGGCGCCAATATCGAAATGTTCGGCGGCATTAAGCCGCATATCCAGCTTCCGGTATATGCGGGGTATGGCGTTCTGGCCGCGCTGGGGCGTCTGAGCAAAAAGGCGGCCCGCAAGCGCGACGTGATGGGCCTGATGGTCCATCCGTACGGCGTGAGTATGGACGACCTTGCCCGCCTGACCATGCCGACGCTGATTATCGTGGGCGAGCATGACATGGTGCGGGCCAGCCAGACTAAGGAAATGGCGGCGCGGATCCCGCACTGTCGGGTCGAGGTGTTTCGGGATGGGGACCATTTTGTCGCGGCAAAGCAGCCGTCCCGTTTCAACCGGACGGTGATAGAATTTTTACTGGGGAGATAGACAACATGCAATTCATCAAAGCGGGAGAGCCCGCGGACAGCAACATTTTCAATAAGTTGGACGAGCGCAAACGCCGCCTGCTGGCAAGCGGGCGGGATGTGATCAATTTGTCGATCGGCACGCCGGATTTCCAGCCGGACCGGCATGTGATGGAGGCGGTCAGCCGCGCGGCGCTCGATCCGGAGCAGTATAAGTATTCGCTGACCGAGACGCGCGCGCTGCTCGACGCGGTGCAGGGCTGGTACAGCCGCCGCTATGGCGTTCAGCTTGCGGACGAGGAGATTATGGCCGTATGCGGCTCGCAGGAGGGCATAGCCCATGTCGGTTTTGCGTTCGCGGGGCCGAACGACCTGATCCTCGCCCCCGACCCGGGCTACCCGATTTTTTCCTTCGGTCCGCTGATGACCGGCGCTACGGTCGGCCTGTATCCGCTGCGGGCGGAAAACAACTGGCAGCTTGATTTCGCGGATATACCGGAGGAGGTCGCCAGCCGCGCCAAAGCGATGGTCGTATCCTATCCGAACAATCCGACCGCTTCGGTCGCGGACCGGTCGTTTTATGAGCGGCTCGTGGCCTATGCGCGCGAGCATCAAATCATCATTCTGCACGATAACGCCTATTCCGACCTGCTCCTCAACGGGGAACAGGGGCTGTCGTTCCTGTCCATACCGGGCGCGAAAGAGGTCGGGATCGAATTTAATTCCCTTTCCAAGACCTATAACCTGACCGGCATGCGCGTATCCTTCACGCTCGGCAACCGTGAGATCATCAGCCGGTTCCGCGCGTTCCGCTCGCAGATCGACTACGGGATGTTCTATCCTATCCAGGCGGGCGCGGTCGCGGCGCTGACCGGACCACAGGAGATTGTCGCGCGCAACCGGCAGGGCTACATGGCGCGGCGCGACGCGCTGTGCGGCGGCCTGCGCAAAATCGGCTGGGACGTGCCGGACGCGCAGGGTACCATGTTCGTGTGGGCGAGGATACCGGAGCGGTTCGGCTCGTCCGTGGAATTCGTGCTGGAGCTGATGGAAAAGACCGGCGTGATCTGCGTGCCGGGCAGCGCGTTCGGCGGGCAGGGCGAGGGTTATGTCCGATTCGCGCTGGTCGTGCCGCCCGAACGGATGCGGGAAGCGGTCGAACGGATCGCGGAAAGCGGTATTTTGAAAGGGTGACCTTGTGATATGAAGATTGACCATGCGGCGCTGTATACCTGCGATTTGGAGCGGCTGCGCGCTTTTTATGAGGATTACTTCGACGGTAAAGCAAACAAGCAGTATCGGAATGAGAAAACCGGCCTGCAAACCTACTTTATTTCCTTTGCAGATGGCGCGCGGCTGGAGCTGATGACGCGGCCGGGGTTGGAGGAATGCGAGCGTTCGCGCCTGTGGACGGGCTGGACCCACCTGGCATTCAAAGCGGGGACGCGCGAAAATGTGGACGCGCTGACCGAGCGCCTGCGCGCGGACGGCTATGAAGTGACAAGCGGGCCGCGCGTGACGGGCGATGGGTATTATGAAAGCTGCGTGCTCGATCCGGATGGAAACACGGTCGAAATCACCGCGTGAGCCGATGCCGCGGACAGCGAATAAAAGGAGCGGAAGATGAAATTAATTTCCTGGAATGTAAACGGCCTGCGCGCGTGCGTGGGCAAGGGCTTTTTTGCGTTTATGGAAGCGGAGCAGCCGGATATGCTGTGCCTGCAGGAAACCAAGCTGCAGCCCGAGCAGGCCCCGCAGATTGAGGGATACTATGAATACTGGAATTCAGCGGAAAAAAAGGGGTATTCCGGCGTAGCCCTGTTTTCCAAAACCGAGCCGGAGGCGGTCGCCTACGGCCTTGGCATTGACGAGCATGACCATGAGGGGCGCGTCATTACGGCGGATTATGGGGCGTTTTATCTGGTTACGGTCTACACCCCTAATTCGCAGGATGAGCTGAAGCGTCTCGATTACCGGATGCGCTGGGAGGACGACTTCCGCGCCTACCTTCAAAAGCTGGACGCGGAGAAGCCGGTCATTGTATGCGGGGACATGAACGTTGCGCATCAGGAGATCGACCTGAAAAACCCCAAAACCAATCGCCGCAACGCAGGCTTCACCGACGAGGAGCGCGCCAAAATGACCGAGCTGCTCGGCGTGGGCTTTACAGATACGTTCCGGCATTTTTATCCGGAGCTGACGGGCGCGTACTCCTGGTGGAGCTACCGCTTCAAGGCGCGGGAGAAGAACGCGGGCTGGCGTATCGACTACTTCCTGGTGTCCAACCGGCTGATCGGCCGTGTCAAGGCCGCGCGTATCCTGAGCGATGTGTTCGGGTCGGATCACTGTCCGGTGCTGATCGAGCTGGAGTGATGGGAGTAGAGCGGGAAAAGGACTGGTTTTTGCCTGAGGCGCAGGACGATGGGATATTTGTGCCGTGGCAGCCCCAGGCGCCCGAGGACGACGACGCGCCGCCCGACCCATGGGAGCGCCCCGATCTGCCCGACCTGGATGGGGAGCAGGCGCCGCCGTGGTCGCCCGAGATACCGGTTGAGCCCTGCCCCTGCTGCGGGGCGGATATCCCCCAAAACCCATCGTGGGGGTATATCTGTCCGACCTGCCTGTGGGAGATCGATTACGACGCGCAGGATGCGCCCGAGGAACCGAGCGACCAGAACCACGGCCTTTCGCTGGAGGAGGCGCGGATGAATTTCCGTACCTTTGGGTGCAGCAACCCGTGGCTTATAGAGAGGGAAAACGAATAAAAAACACGCTGCTAAAGCAGCGTGTTTTTCTGTATGTTGTCGGCTATCCGAAAAAGTGAAGCAGGCCCTCCAGAACAGAGATACAAAGCGGGAGGGTGATTACGGAAAGCAGTGTGGAAAGCGAGATGACGCGCGTGGAAAATAAGTAATCCGTGCCATAGATCTGGCCAAACATGGCCGAGGCAAGTGCGCAGGGGGCGGCGGTGCCGGTCAGCAGGATGATCTTGGACATATGATCGAGCGGGATGAACAACAGCAGGACAATGGCGATCGCCGGAATCAGCAGCAGGCGCACAACGGATACCTTCCAGATCTCCAGATCGGTAAAACACTCCCTCAGATCGATCTGGGCAAGGAAGCAGCCGAGCGAAAGCATGGCGAGCGGCGTGTTGAGATCGCCCAAAAAATCCACGGCTCGGAACACCAGCTCGGGGAGCTTAATAGGCGAGCAGAACAGGAGAAAGCCGCATACGGTAGCGAGCAGGGCGGGATTCAAAAGGATATTCCGGATGCCGTTGCCCTCTTTGCCGCCGGAGAGCTGCTGCACGCCGTAGGTCCACAGAACGATCGCCATGCAGGCAATGCTGGATGCGCCGAGGAAAACCCCGTCCGAGCCGAACATCGCATCGAGCAGAGGCAGGGCCATGAAGCCGTTGTTGGTCAGCACGACGGAAACACGGCAGTCCGCGTAATTTTCCGTTTTTTCCGGACGGTAGACGCGGTTTGCCAGCGCAATGGAAATCAGGAAAAAAAGCATGCTACACACAAAAGTGACGCCCAGGGCGTAGCCAAGATGGGCGTCGAACGGGCGTTGGAACGACCGCAGCAAAACAAAAAACACAATGTACTTATTGAGCAGCACGGTCAGGCTCTGTGTCGTCTGGTTGGTAAAAACGTTTTTGCGAAACAGGACATAGCCCATCAGGATGAGCAGGAACATGACGATGATTTGCTGCAGGACGATCAGACTGTTGGTAAACATGGGCTTCCTCCGGTTAACAACTTCTTAACACTTTACATCATACGCGTTTTCGCAGAATTTGTCAATTTGCCGGGGGGCATGTTTTTGCAGTCCGCCGCATAGGGTGGAACAAAAAGGGAGGACGGAACGGATGAAAAAGATCGTTTGTCTCGCGCTGTGTTTCTGCCTGCTGCTCCCGTCTGCGCTGGCGCTTCCGGAAATGGGGCCGCTGAATGCAAAATCGGCCGCGCTCTATGCGTCGAACGGGCAGGAGCTGTATTCCATGAATGCCGACGAGCCGCTGCAGCCCGCGTCCGTGACCAAGATCATGACTATGCTGCTGGCGATGGAGGCGCTCGAACGCGGGGAAGTCACACTGGATACGATGATTACCGGCAGTGAGTATGCCTGCTCGATGGGCGGGACGCAGATCTGGCTGGAGCCGGGCGAGCAGCTTTCCCTGGACGATATGCTCAAGGCGATCGCGGTCGGCTCGGCCAATGACTGCGCGGTCGCCGTGGCTGAACATCTGGCGGGGACCGAGGCGGCGTTTGTCGAACGGATGAACCAGCGCGCGGCCGAGCTTGGCTGCACGAACACGCAGTTCATCAATGCCAACGGACTGGACGGCATGGGACAGAAAACGCTGACCTCGGCGCGCGACCTGGCGCTGATCTCCTGCGAGCTGCTGCGGCATCCCAAAATACTTGAGTATACGGGGATTTGGATGGACAGCATACGGGATGGAAAATTCACGCTTGCCAACACCAATAAAATGCTCAAAAGCTATCAGGGTTTGACCGGCCTGAAAACAGGGTATATTTCAGAGGCAGGGTTCTGCATTTCCGCTTCCGCCGAGCGGGATGGGCTGAGCCTGGTCGCGGTCGTCATGGCCGCGCCGACCAAGGAGGCGCGCATGGCGGACGCCACGGCGCTGCTCAATTACGGTTTTGCCAACTTTTGCGCCTACACGCCGCCGGACGGGCTGCTGGAGCCGGTGCCGGTCACGATTGGGAAAAGCGGCTCGGTAATGCCGCGGATGGAGGGCGGCGGCTCGATTATCGTGGAAAAAACCGAGGCGGAAGGGCTGGAAACCCGTCTGGATCTGCCGGAAAAGCTGACCGCGCCGGTCGAGGCGGGGCAGCAGATCGGGGAGCTGTCCATCCTGAACGGAGAGGAAGTGCTGCTCACCGTGCCGCTGACCGCCGCGGAGAGCGTGGAGGCCAAAGGGGTGGGGGATCTGTTCCTGTCCTTCTGGAATGCGGTTCTGGCAGGCGGCTAATAAATTAATACAAATTGACGAGGAAATTTGTAAATCATGCTTGAGGTTTTGGGCAAACTATGCTACACTAAACATAACCTCAAAGGTTAGGAGGAATAAACCTATGGTAAAACTTATTATTGGCGGTACTGGCTCTGGCAAGACCAAGGAACTGATCGACCAGGTCAACACCGCGGTAAAAGAAGAAAAAGGAAGCGTAGTATGTGTTTCGCGCGGCAATAAGCTGACGTTTGATATTTCGCATGATGCGCGGCTGATCGATGCGACCGATTACCCGATCAAGGATTACGCAAGCCTGTTGGGATTCCTGAGCGGTATCCATGCCGGCAATTATGACATTACCCGCGTTTTCATCGACGGCCTGTATAAGATCACCGGCGTTAAGGACGTCGCCAAGGCGGAGGCGTTCCTGGACGCGCTGGACGCGTTTTCGGCCCAGCACAGCGTAAACTTTACTGTCTCGCTGAGCGAGGAGCCGTCGTCCGCGACCGAAAGCATGAAGCGCTTTTTATAAGAGATACTTAGGATACGCGGAACGCTCCTGCAATAGCTGAAGCAGCGATATTCCTTTTGAGAATATTTGCCTTTCAATTGGATATGCTGATATACGAGACAGGCGCCTCGCAGATTTGGAAAGGTCTGCGGGGCGCCTGTTTTGATGTCCGCAGCGGCGGTGCCGGACGCCGGAAAGCCATGAAAAAACAGGCAGTCTGGACAGGGAGAATGAAAATGGTTTCGGGATACCGGTGCGGCTGGGAACTTATATTTTCTATCCACAAAAGCTCTGGTTGCAATTTATAATAATTGAGTAATTTCATTGTGCATATTGTCTAACATTGTAGTAAAGCGGGAAAATATCTAAGAAATTTCTGATAAAAAGTGTTTCACTTTTTGGTAGGGTTAGGTATAATAAGACTGATGTGTAGGGATAGGGGACAGCCCGCCTTCGGGCGGCGTCTGCGCTCGCTGCATCAAATTGTGGCCTGGGGGAATGCGGATGAGGAAAAGCGAAAGCAAATGGTCGGTACTGCGTTA
Source organism: Agathobaculum sp. TL06 (assembly GCF_054658635.1). Lineage (NCBI taxonomy): Bacteria > Bacillati > Bacillota > Clostridia > Eubacteriales > Butyricicoccaceae > Agathobaculum > Agathobaculum sp. TL06. The sequence goes on along the minus strand of NZ_BAAGGY010000008.1, from coordinate 118,729 downwards.
TCTGGCATATTTCAGCCAGGTAGGATGCACGGTGGCCGTGCCGCCCCTGCTCGGCTGTTTCGGAGCGGTTTGGCTGCGGGACAGATTCGGGTGGGGGAACGGCGTGGTGATTGCCGGGCTGCTGCTCGGCGTCGGGGTTGCGGTTTGCGGCCTGCGGGATTTCCTGCGGTTCACCGAGCGGAAAGCCAGGGAAAGCGAAAGGAAGGAGAAAATGCCGTGACAGGGATGGAGATCGTCCGCGAGGAAACACGGCGCATGCTGCGCGGCATGATACCGCTGGCGGTGATCGCGTTCGGCGTATTCCTGCTGGCGGGGGCGGATCCGGCGCGGAGCGCCGTGAGCCTGCTGCTGGGGACGGGCTATTCGCTGCTGCTGTTCCGGATGATCGGGAAAAGCGCGGCCAAGGCAGTTCTATTCCCGCCGGCGCAGGGGACGAGGATCGTCCGGCGCGGATATTTTTTCCGGTATCTGCTGACCGGCGTGATGGTGTTTCTGGCAATCAAGCTGCCGTTTCTCCATCCGCTCGCGGCAGTCGTTCCGCTTTTCTTTCCCAAAATCATTTTACTGTGGTCCATGTATTCCAAAGGAAAGGGGGTTAGACGTTGAATGTTGAAATAAACGGCCCTAAGGTATTGGGCTATCTGTTTGGCAATCCCAATCTGCCGATCACGGAAACCATGCGCAACGCATGGATCGTGATGGCGGTTATTCTGTTTCTTTGTATTTTTCTGACGCACCGAATGCAGAAAATTCCCAAGGGGAAGCAGGCGCTGGCGGAAAAGGCTGTGGTAATGATCGACAACCTGGTCGAAAATACGATGGGGAAAGGCTGCCAGGCATTTTCGCCCTATATTGCAACGCTGCTGATGAGCTCGCTCTTCGGTTCGCTGGCTACGTTGTTCTGGATGCGTCCGGTGACGGCGGACCTGAATACGACGCTTGGCTGGGCGCTGATTACCTTTGCGCTGATCACGTTCAATAAGATCAAGTATAACGGGATCGGCGGTTATCTCAAGGGCTTCCTGGAGCCGGTATTCGTCATGGCGCCGCTCAATGTGCTCAGTGAGATTGCGACGCCTGTTTCGATGTCGTTCCGTCATTTCGGCAATATGGCGGGCGGCCTGGTCATCTCGACGCTTATCATGGGTGCGCTTCAGGTGCTGTCCAAGGCGGTATTGGGCTTCCTGCCGGTGCCGCTGCTGCAGATCGGCCTGCCGGGCGTCCTGTCGCTGTACTTCGATTGCTTTACGGCATGCATGCAGGCGTTCATTTTCAGCATGCTGACAATGGCTTACGTCGGCGACGCGCGCGGAAGCAGCTGATCCGTCAAAAAAATTTCACCATATCCATTTGAAGTTCGAACAACATTATTTCAGGAGGAAAAAACTATGGGTATCGATTCTAACGCATTTGTAGCAGGTATGTCCGCCCTCGGCGCCGGCATGGCGATGATCGCGGGCCTTGGCCCTGGCATCGGCGAAGGGTACACCGCGGGCCAGGCGTGCGCGGCGATCGGCCGTCAGCCGGAGGCGCAGGGCGATATCACCCGTACCATGATTCTTGGTATCGCTATGGCGGAGTCCACCGGTATTTACGCGCTGGTTATCGCGCTGATCCTGCTGTTTGCCAACCCGTTTGTCGGCAATTTCTGAACCGGACGCAGGCGAACGGATAAACGGAGCGGATCTCCGTTTGGGAAGGAGGTAAAACAGTGGATATATTCCAGTCCTTTGTCTATATCAACTGGTGGAATATCCTCGTTACGATGTGCAATACGCTCATCACCTTTTTGATTATCAAGAAATTCCTGTTCGGGCCGGTGCGCAAGATGCTGGCGGCCCGCGAGCAGGAGGTTCAGGCCATGTACGCCACCGCGGAAAAGGCGCAGACCGAAGCGGAAAGCATGCGCAGCGAGTATACGGAACGCTTGTCCAAGGCCAAGGAGGAGGCGGCCGAGATCGTCGGCTCCGCCACCCGTCGGGCGACGGTCCGCAGCGAAGAGATCCTCAAGGAATCCTCGCAGCAGGCAGCTGCCATGCTGAAGAAAGCGGAAAGCACGATTGAGCAGGAGCGCAAAAAGGCGATGAATGAGCTGAAGGATGAGGTCGCGGGCCTTTCGGTCATGATCGCCTCCAAGGTGGTCGAGCGTGACATCAAGGAAGAGGACCATGAGCGCTTCATCGAAGAGTTTATCGACAAGGTAGGGTGAGCAAGTGGCTGATATTGTAAGCGAACGCTACGCACTGAGCCTGTATGAAGTGGCGGCGGACGAGAAAAAGGAAAAAGCCTATCTCGACGAGCTGACCGCGGTCTGCGAGGTGTTTGGGCGCGAGCCTGACTTTCTGAAAATGCTCACCACGCCCTCCATCGCACTGGAGGAAAAGCAGAACGTCCTGCGGAAGGTCTTCGAGGGACGGATCGAACCATTCCTGCTCAATTTCCTGATGCTGATTACCGAAAAAGGCCGCGTCGGCCTGGTTCAGGATATGCGTCAGGCTTATAAAGAGCACTATTTTTTTGAAAACGGCATCGTGGAGGTGCGCGCGGTCACGGCAAAGCCCATGAGCGCCGCGCTGACCGAAAAGCTGAAAGAAAAGATGAGCGCCGTGACTGGCAAGCAGGTGGTGCTGGAAACGTCGGTCGATCCGCAGATCATCGGCGGCATCGTTGTCAAGCTGGGCAACGAGCAGTTCGACACCAGCCTGCGCACTCGCCTGAGCGAGCTTGCCGCGCGGCTGACCAACACTATCGCGTAAGGAAGTAGGTGACTTTATGGAATTACGCCCCGAAGAGATAAGCAATATTATCAAAGAGCAGATCACGCACTATCAGAGCCAGATCAAGCTGACCGACGTCGGTACGGTTGTCACGGTCGGTGACGGCATCGCGCATGTACACGGTCTGGAAAACTGCATGTCCGGCGAACTGCTCGAATTTCCGGGCGGCGTATACGGCATGGCGCAGAACCTGGAGGAGGATCTCGTCGGCGCCGTTATCCTGGGTTCGGACCAGAATATCCGTGAGGGCGACACGGTCAAGCGCACCAAGCGCATCGTCGAGGTACCGGTAGGCGAGGCCATGCTCGGCCGCGTTGTCGACGCGCTGGGCAAGCCGATCGACGGCAAGGGTCCGATCCATACCACGGAGGCGCGTCCCATTGAAAGCCCGGCGCCGGGCATCATTGAGCGCGCGCCCGTCAATGTGCCGCTGCAGACCGGCATCAAGGCGATCGACTCCATGATCCCGATTGGACGGGGCCAGCGTGAGCTGATCATCGGCGACCGGCAGACCGGCAAGACCGCGATCTGCCTGGATACCATCATCAACCAGAAGGGTACGGGCGTTATCTGTATCTATGTGGCGATCGGCCAGAAGCGCTCGACCGTCGCGCAGGTGGCGGAGACGCTGGCGCAGAACGGTGCGATGGATTATACCTGCATCGTAGCGGCGACTGCGTCCGAGTCCGCACCGCTGCAGTATATCGCGCCGTATGCGGGCTGCTCGATCGGTGAATTCTTTATGCATAAGGGCAAGGATGTGCTGGTTATTTATGATGATCTGTCCAAGCACGCGGTAGCGTACCGCGCCCTTTCCCTGCTGCTCCACCGTCCGCCAGGACGCGAGGCGTACCCGGGCGACGTATTCTACCTGCATTCCCGCCTGCTCGAGCGCGCGGCGAATATCCAGGATGGCGGCTCGCTGACCGCGCTGCCCATCATCGAGACGCAGGCCGGCGACGTTTCGGCGTATATCCCGACCAACGTGATTTCGATTACGGACGGCCAGATCTTCCTGGAAACCGAGCTGTTCAACTCGGGCATCCGGCCGGCGGTCAACCCCGGCATTTCGGTATCCCGTGTCGGCGGCAACGCGCAGATCAAGGCGATGAAAAAGGTTGCGGGTACGCTCAAGCTGGCCTATTCGCAGTACCGCGAGCTGCAGGCGTTCTCGCAGTTCGGCTCGGATCTGGACGCGGATACCAAAAAGCGTCTGAATCAGGGCGAACGCATCGTCGAGGTGCTCAAGCAGCCGCAGAACAGCCCGATTCCGGTCGAGAAGCAGGTTATCATCATTTACGCCGTCATTTCGGGCGCGCTGCTCGATATTCCGGCGGACCAGATCGGCGAGTTTGAGAAAGAGTTGTTCGCGTTTGTGGACGGCGTGTATGGAGACATTCCGGAAACCATCCGCGCGACCCGCCAGATGGACGACGATATCAAGGAAAAGCTGACCAAAGCGATCGAGGAATTCAAAGCAAAGTTCCTTTCCGAGCACTGACGCGGAAAGGGGGACTGAGCAATGGCTTCCGGAAACATGAAAGATATCAAGCGCCGCATTAAGTCCGTGCAATCCACCATGCAGATCACCAAGGCGATGGAGCTGGTGGCATCGTCCAAAATGCGGCGCGCCAAGGAGCGCGCGCTGGCCGCGCGGCCGTATTTCAACACAATGTACCGTACCGTCGCCCGCCTGGCTGCCGCCACGCGGAGCAGCGAATCGGTCTATACGCGCCGCCGAGAGGTCAGGAACAGCCTGTTCATCGTCATCGCGGGCGACCGCGGGCTGGCGGGCGGCTACAACGCCAATGTATTCAAGCTGGCGGCGGCCGAAATGGAGGGCAAAAACGCGCAGGTCATCACGATCGGCAAAAAGGCGCAGGAGCATTACGCCAAGCGCCCCTGGCCGGTGGCCGCGGATTATCCGGCCATCGCCGAGGGGATGAAGATCGGAGATACCCATCCGATCGTGGACGGGCTGCTCCGCCTGTTCCGAGAGGGAAAGGCGGACGAGATATTCCTGTGCTACACGGAGTTTGTCTCGCCGCTGCAGCAGGAGGCGAAGTGCCTGCAGCTGCTTCCGGCGCGCTTTGAAGACGCGGCGCAGGAAGCGCCCGCCGGTGCGCGCGTGCTGACCGAATACGACCCCTCGCCAGAGGCGGTGTTCGATGCGGTCATACCGGAATACCTGTACGGCGTGCTGTACGGCGCGGTGGTGGAGAGCTACTGCTCCGAGCAGTCCGCGCGCCGCATGGCGATGGAGGCTGCCTCCGACAATGCCAGCGAGATGATCGAAAACCTCAACCTGTCCTACAACCGCGCCCGTCAGGCGGCCATCACGCAGGAGATCACCGAGATCGTCGCGGGTTCGGGCGAGGTCGGCGCATAGGATGATAAGAATTAGGAGTTTTGCCAATGAGTGAGCAGAATATTGGCACCGTCGTCCAGATTATCGGGCCGGTGCTTGACATCAAATTTGCTGCCGACGCACTGCCGAAGCTGCTGAACGCCATCACGATTGACAACAAAGGCCGGACCGTTACGGTCGAGGTCGCGCAGCATATCGGCCAGGATACCGTGCGCTGCATCGCGATGGAGTCCACCGACGGCCTGGTGCGCGGCATGAAAGCGGTCGATACCGGCGGTCCGATCACGGTGCCGGTGGGCGATAAGAACCTCGGCCGCATCTTCAACCTGCTCGGCCAGCCGGTGGATAACAAGCCGCCGGTCGAGGGGGAGGAGCGCTGGCCGATCCACCGCCCCGCGCCCTCCTATGAGGAGCAGGAGTCCACAACCGAGATCCTCGAAACCGGCATCAAGGTCATCGACCTGATCGCGCCATACGCCAAGGGCGGCAAGATCGGCCTGTTCGGCGGCGCGGGCGTCGGCAAGACGGTCATTATCATGGAGCTGATTAACAACATCGCCAAGCAGCACGGCGGTATTTCGGTATTCACCGGCGTGGGCGAGCGCACCCGTGAGGGCAACGACCTGTATAACGAAATGCAGGAGTCGGGCGTTATCAACAAGACCGCGCTCGTCTACGGCCAGATGAACGAGCCGCCCGGCGCGCGTATGCGCGTGGCGCTGAGCGGCCTGACCATGGCGGAGTATTTCCGCGATGTGGAAGGGCAGGACGTGCTGCTGTTCATCGATAATATTTTCCGCTTCACGCAGGCCGGTTCGGAGGTTTCCGCGCTGCTCGGCCGCATGCCGTCGGCGGTAGGCTACCAGCCGACGCTCGCAACCGAAATGGGTGCGCTGCAGGAGCGTATCACCTCCACCAAGAAAGGCTCGATTACGTCCGTGCAGGCGGTTTACGTTCCGGCGGACGACCTGACCGACCCCGCGCCGGCGACCACGTTCTCCCACCTGGACGCCAAGGTCGTTCTGTCGCGTGACATCGCCTCCATGGGTATTTATCCGGCGGTGGACCCGCTGGATTCCTCCTCGCGCATCCTGACCGCGGACGTTGTCGGCGTGGAGCATTACGAGGTCGCCCGCGCGGTGCAGTCCATCCTGCAGAAATACAAGGATTTGCAGGATATTATTGCCATCCTCGGCATGGATGAGCTTTCCGACGAGGATAAGCTGACCGTTGCCCGCGCCCGCAAAATACAGAACTTCCTGTCGCAGCCGTTCCACGTTGCGGAGCAGTTCACGGGCTTCCAGGGCAAGTATGTGCCGATTGCGGAAACCATCCGCGGCTTCAAGGAGATTCTCGCGGGCCAGCATGACGGCCTGCCCGAGTCCGCGTTCCTGTTCGCCGGCACGATTGACGAGGTAGTGGAGAAGGCGAAGAAGGGGGCATAACATGGCTACCTTTCACTTGAAAGTACTGACCGTGGACCGCTGCTTTTACGACGATGTGGTTGACCGGATCGTTGTCCGCACAACGCAGGGCGACGTTGGCATCCTGCCGAACCATGTGCCGTATACGGCGGCGCTCGGCATCGGCGGCTTGACCATCCTCAAGGATGGGGAAAAGCGCGTGGCGGCGGTTGCCGGCGGCTTTGTGGACGTTTCCAAGGAGGAAACCGTCGTGCTGGCGCGCACCTGCGAGTGGGCGGATGAAATCGACGTTCACCGCGCCGAGGAGGCCGCGGAACGCGCCCGCCAGACCCTGCAGCAGAAAGAAAGCGACCATGAGCATGACATCGCGCAGATCAAATTGAAAAAGGCGGTCAACCGCATCCGTATCGCGGGGGATAAATGACTGCAATAAAAAAACGTCCGGCCCTGGGCCGGACGTTTTTTATATAGGGAGGGACCTGCGGGGAGGGGGCTACGGCTCGTCCTCGAGGCAGGTTTCGATCATGGAGATGACGACGTTGTTCCAACTTGTGTCGTTCTCCTTTGCGATTGCGTCAATTTTGGAAACAAGCGACTGCTTGATGTAAATTGTTTTATAGACGCTCTCTTCTTTTTCGAGAGGACGCCGAATGCTCCATTTCATACTGCTCACCTGATAATAGTTTACAGGAAATGCAGAAAATAGAATACCTTAGAAAAATACCATGTAAGGATACCATAGATTTTTCTGGTAAGGCATACATCCTTGAGGGGCATTAAAATTAAAGGGGAGTTGATATGTATGAACACGATTGTATGCGAAAACAAGTGGTGCATTCACTATCAAAAGGGCCGCTGCACTTTCGATGAAATCGAAATCAACAGCTACGGGATGTGCGCGGACTGCGTTATGCGCGATCAGGATGAAACCGAGCTGAAGCGCTTCCCCAGACGCATGCTCGATACGGATTTTCCGGAAACCCTTCCGGAAGAATAAGCAGAACACCGTGCGGCCGGTTGAACCGCACGGTGTTTTTTGCTATACTGAAACCAGATACCGAAAGAAATGGGGAAAGAAAATTGAAACGGATACGGGGGCAAATGTCCGAATCGCTCCTGCTGGGCGCGCTGCTGGCCGTGGCGGGCGGCTTTTTCGACGCTTATACCTACCTGTGCCGCGGCGGTGTGTTCGCCAATGCGCAGACCGGCAACATTGTGCTGTTCGGGCTGGAGCTGGCGCAGCGGGAATGGATGCGCGCGCTGGGCTATCTGGTGCCGATTGTGGCGTTCGCGGTCGGCGTTGTGGCGGCCGAGGTGGTCAAGCACCGGTATAAGGCGCAGCAAAATCGGGATATCAATATCCACTGGCGGCAGATCATCGTCCTTGCGGAAACCGTGCTGGTCGCCTGCATGGCCTTTTTGCCGCAGGAGCGGAACACGGTTGTCAACAGCGTGATCTCATTCGTCTGCGCGCTGCAGGTGGAAGCGTTCCGCAAGGTGCAGGGCAGCGCGATCGCCACAACCATGTGTACCGGCAACCTGCGCTCCGGCACCGAGCAGCTTGTCATCTGGCGGCAGACCGGCGACCGCGGCGCCGCGAAAAAGATGCGCAATTACTATGCGATCATCCTGTTTTTCATCCTGGGCGCGGTGCTGGGCAGCTTTGCGACCGGCTGGCTGGGGGAGCGGGCGCTGCTGCTGACCTGCGCGCCGCTGCTGGCGGTGTTCGGCATTATGTTCATCGCGGAGGAGCGGGAGGAGCGCGAAACGCGCGGTTCTCTGGAAAATTAGCACAAAAGCAAAAGGGAATGGAAAAATCCATTCCCTTTTTATACAAAAATATCCTTGACTTATTATGCAAAATCATGGTATAATAAAACGCTTAACAAAATCGGGAAATTATCCCGATTCCTAAATACATGTTAGCACGGTCTTGGTCAAAATGCAAGACCCAAAATGATATTTTTGCCACGCCGCCGGGCGTATCAACACCAACACAGCCGAAAGAAACGGAGTGATCAAAGCACATGAAGGTGAAAGACGTACAGCACGGCAAAACCACGCGAAAGAGCTTTGCACGCATCAACGAGATATTGGAGATGCCCAATCTGATCGAGGTGCAGAAAAAGTCCTACCAGTGGTTCCTTGACGAAGGACTGCGCGAGGTTTTCGCCGATACCGCGTCCATCACGGACTACACCGGAAATCTGGAGCTTTCGTTCCTCGATTACTCGATGGACGAGGCGCCGAAGTACAGCGTGGAGGAATGCAAGGCGCGCGACGCCACATATGCTTCGCCGCTCAAGGTCCGCATGCGCCTGCGCAACAAGGAGACCGGCGAGATCAAGGAGCAGGAGATCTTCATGGGCGATTTCCCGAAGATGACCGACTCCGCGACCTTTATCATCAACGGCGCGGAGCGCGCGATTGTCTCCCAGCTCGTCCGTTCGCCTGGCGTCTACTATGGCAGGGAGTATGACAAGACCGATAAGCTGCTGCTGTCGGCAACCGTTATCCCGTACCGCGGCGCGTGGCTCGAATATGAGACCGATGCGAACGACGTGTTCTACGTCCGCATCGACAAGAACCGCAAAATCCCGATCACCAGCTTTATCCGCGCCATCGGCGTCAAGACCGACGCGGAGATCAAGGAGCTGTTCGGCGAGGACCCGCTGATCGTCGCCACGCTCGACAAGGACCCCGCCCATACGCCGGACGAGGCGCTGATTGAGATTTACAAGAAAATGCGCCCGGGCGAGCCGCCCACGGTCGAGTCCGCGACCAGCCTGATGGACGCGATGTTCTTCGACGTGCGCCGCTATGATATTTCCGCGGTCGGCCGCTATAAATACAACAAGAAGCTGGATATTGCCCGCCGCATCACCGGCCATAAGCTGCTCGAGCCGGTGGTCGATCCCATGACCGGCGAGGTGCTGGCCGAGGGGGAGGAAATCCTCACCCGCGACAAGGCGCGCCTGCTGTCCCGTCGGGGCGTCAACCATGCGGTGATTGAATCGAGCGAGGGAACGGCCGTCAAGGTGTTCGGCAACGGCATGGTCGATATCGGCGACTTCCAGGAGTACACCGGCTTTACCGCCGAGGAGCTGGACGTAAAGGAAAAGGTGCGCTTCTCCGTACTCAAGGAAATCATCGATTCCGGCGTTTCGGGCGACGAACTGAAAAAGACCGTGCAGACCCGCATCCATGACCTGATTCCCAAAACCATCATCGTGGACGACATGCTCGCCTCGATCTGCTACCTGCTCAACCTGGGTCACGGCATCGGCACGACCGACGACATCGACCATCTGGGCAACCGCCGCCTGCGCTGTGTGGGCGAGCTGCTCCAGAACCAGTTCCGTATCGGCTTCAGCCGCATGGAGCGCGTTATCCGCGAGCGCATGACCATTCAGGATCTGGACATCGTCACCCCGCAGTCGCTCATCAACATCCGTCCGGTGACCGCGGCCATCAAGGAGTTCTTCGGCTCCTCGCCGCTGTCCCAGTTCATGGATCAGAACAACCCGCTGGCAGAGCTGACGCATAAGCGCCGTATGTCCGCGCTCGGCCCCGGCGGTCTGTCGCGCGACCGCGCCTCCTTTGAGGTGCGCGACGTACACTATTCGCACTACGGCCGCCTGTGTCCGATTGAGACGCCGGAAGGTCCGAACATCGGCCTGATCTCGTATCTGGCGACCTATGCGCGGATCAACGATTTCGGCTTCATCGAAGCGCCGTACCGCATCATCGATAAGGAAAACGGCCGCGTGACCGACCAGGTGCAGTATATGACTGCGGACGTGGAGGACGAGTATATTGTCTGTCAGGCCACCGAGCCGATCGATGAAAACGGCTACCTGCTCAACGACCGCGTCACCTGCCGCATGCGCGACGAGTTCGTCGAGGTTGACCGCAAGGACGTTGACCTGATGGACGTTTCGCCCCGCATGATGGTCTCGGTCGCGACCGCGTTTATCCCGTTCCTCGAGCATGACGACGCAAACCGCGCGCTCATGGGCGCGAACATGCAGCGTCAGGCCGTGCCGCTGTTAAAGACCGAAGCGCCCGTGGTCGCCACCGGCATGGAATACAAGGCGGCGGTTGACTCGGGTACCATCCCGCTGGCCGAGGGCGACGGCGTCGTCACCCGCGTAACCGCGCGCGAGGTCGTCGTACAGTATGACAACGGCGAGGAAAAGACCTATCATCTGACCAAGTTCCTGCGCTCCAACCAGTCCACCTGCATCAACATGCGCCCGATCGTCGATCTGGGCGAGCGCGTCAAGGCGGGCGACGTGCTGGCGGACGGCCCCTCGACCGATAAGGGCGAGATCGCGCTCGGCAAGAACGCGCTGATCGGCTTTATGACCTGGGAGGGTTATAACTACGAGGACGCCGTCCTGCTCAACGAGCGGCTGGTGCGCGACGACGTGTATACCTCGATCCACATTGAAGAATATGAATCCGAATCCCGCGACACCAAGCTCGGGCCGGAGGAGATCACCCGCGATATCCCGAACGTCGGCGAGGACGCGCTGCGCAACCTCGACGAGCGCGGCATTATCCGCGTGGGCGCGGAGGTGCAGGCGGGCGACATCCTGGTCGGCAAGGTGACCCCCAAGGGCGAGACCGAGCTGACCGCCGAGGAACGCCTGCTGCGCGCGATCTTCGGTGAAAAGGCGCGCGAGGTGCGCGACACCTCGCTGCGCGCGCCGCACGGCGAATCCGGTATCGTGGTGGACGTCAAGGTGTTCACCCGCGAGAACGGCGACGAGCTTTCGCCGGGCGTGAACATGGTTGTGCGCGTGTATATCGCGCAGAAGCGCAAAATTTCGGTCGGCGACAAGATGGCGGGCCGCCACGGCAACAAGGGCGTTGTGTCCCGCATTCTGCCGCAGGAGGATATGCCCTTCCTGGAGGACGGCCGTCCGCTTGATATCGTGCTCAACCCGTTGGGCGTTCCGTCCCGTATGAACATCGGGCAGGTGCTCGAGGTACACCTCGGCTTCGCGGCGAAAAAGCTCGGCTGGAAGGTTGAAACCCCTGTGTTCGACGGTGCGACCCTGGACGACATCAAGGAGACCCTGGTTGCCGCCGGCGTGGGCGAGGATGGCAAGAGCGTTGTTTACGACGGACGCACGGGCGAGCAGTTTGACAACCGCGTTACCGTCGGTTATATGTACTACCTCAAGCTGCACCACTTGGTAGACGATAAGATTCACGCGCGTTCGACCGGCCCGTACTCGCTGGTCACCCAGCAGCCGCTGGGCGGCAAGGCGCAGTTCGGCGGCCAGCGCTTCGGCGAAATGGAAGTCTGGGCGCTCGAAGCCTACGGCGCCGCCTACACCCTGCAGGAGATTCTGACCGTCAAGTCGGACGATATCACCGGCCGTGTCAAGACCTATGAGGCGATCGTCAAGGGCCATAACGTGCCGCAGCCGGGCGTGCCGGAATCCTTCAAGGTTCTGGTCAAGGAGCTGCAGAGCCTGTGCCTGGATATCCAGGTGCTCGACGAGAACATGGAGGTTATCGAGCTGGCGGACGACGAGGATGACGATGCAGATTTCATCCGCCCGATGGAGCAGGCTGTTTCGGGCGCGGATGATGAATTCACCGCCGCCGGCTTCGGCATCAACGACGCCGAGGAGGGCGACACCGATCTCTTTGCACTGGACAGCGCCGACGAGGGCGGCGACGATGCCGAAGATGATTTTGACGACGGCCTGGACGAATAAGTCAGCGGCCGGCCGGAATCATCTGTGAATTGGGAAGGAGCATCTGAAAATATATGGGATATCATACGTTTAACGCCATCAAGATCGGCCTGGCCTCGCCCGACCTGATCCGCGAGTGGTCGTATGGTGAAGTCAAAAAACCCGAAACCATTAACTACCGCACGCTCAAGCCGGAAAAGGACGGCCTGTTCTGCGAGCGCATCTTTGGCCCAACCAAGGACTGGGAGTGCCACTGCGGTAAATATAAAAAGGTCCGCTTCAAGGGCAAGATCTGCGACAAGTGCGGCGTCGAGGTCACGCGCGCCAAAGTCCGCCGCGAGCGCATGGGCCACATTGAGCTGGCCGCGCCCGTCTCGCACATCTGGTATTTCAAGGGCATCCCGTCCCGCATGGGCCTGATCCTGGATATCAGTCCGCGCGTGCTGGAAAAGGTCCTGTACTTTGCCAACTATATTGTGATCGATCCGGGCGATACCCCGCTGATGAAAAAGCAGATTCTGACCGAGGCGGAGTACCGCGACATGCGCGAAAAGTACGAGGACGATTTCCGCGCCGGCATGGGTGCGGAGGCGATCAAGGAGCTGCTGCAGGAACTGGACCTCGACCAGCTTTCCAAGGAGCTGACCGCGGAGCTGCGCGAGTCCTCCGGACAGAAGCGCCTGCGCATCATCAAGCGCCTGGAGGTCGTCGAGTCGTTCCGGCTGTCGCACAACCGTCCGGAATGGATGATTATGGACGTGGTTCCGGTCATCCCGCCGGAGATCCGCCCCATGGTGCAGCTCGACGGCGGCCGTTTCGCGACCTCGGACCTCAACGACCTGTACCGCCGCGTCATCAACCGCAACAACCGTCTGAAACGCCTGTTGGAGCTGGGCGCACCCGATATCATCGTGCGCAACGAGAAGCGCATGCTCCAGGAAGCCGTGGACGCGCTCATCGACAACGGCCGCCGCGGCCGTCCGGTCACCGGCCCGAACAACCGCGCCCTCAAGAGCTTGTCCGACATGCTCAAGGGCAAGCAGGGCCGCTTCCGTCAGAACCTGCTCGGCAAGCGTGTCGACTACTCCGGCCGTTCGGTTATCGTTGTCGGTCCGGATCTGAAGATTTACCAGTGCGGCCTGCCCAAAGAGATGGCGCTTGAGCTGTTCAAGCCGTTTGTAATGAAAAAGCTGGTGGAGGACGGCACGGCGTCCAACATCAAGTCCGCCAAGAAGATGGTCGAGCGCGCCAAGCCCGAGGTTTGGGACGTGCTCGCCGGCATCATCAAGGGCCATCCGGTCATGCTCAACCGCGCGCCGACGCTGCACCGCCTGGGCATCCAGGCGTTCGAGCCCGTGCTGGTTGAGGGCCGCGCCATCCGTCTGCATCCGCTCGTCTGTACGGCGTTCAACGCGGACTTCGACGGCGACCAGATGGCGGTTCATGTGCCGCTGTCCGCGGAGGCGCAGGCCGAGGCGCGCCTGCTCATGCTGTCCGCCAACAACCTGCTCAAGCCGCAGGACGGCAAGCCGGTCACCGTACCGTCGCAGGATATGGTGCTGGGTTCCTATTACCTGACTATCGACCGCGATACCGAGCCGGGTACCGGCAAGGTGTTCCGCGACGCCGATGAAGCGCTGATGGCTTATGCGGAGGGTGTTGTCGGCATCCACGCGCCGATCAAGGTGCGCGTGACCAAGGAGATCAACGGCAAGCTGGAGAGCCGCATTGTGGACGCGACGCCGGGCCGCCTGATCTTCAACGAACGCATTCCGCAGGACCTCGGCTTTGTCGACCGCTCGGATCCGGACAAGAAATTCGATCTGGAGATCATGTTCACCTGCGGCAAAAAAGAGCTGGGCAAGATCATTGACAAGTGCATCCATGTGCATGGTTTCAATGTAACGGCCGAGGTGCTCGACTCCATCAAGGCGATGGGCTACAAATATTCGACCAAGGGCGCGCTGACCGTTGCGGTGGCCGATATGCTGGTGCCGGACGACAAGGCGACCCTGATCCATGAATCCGAGCAGCAGGTCGCCAAGATCGATAAAAAATACAAGCGCGGCTTTATCACGGACGACGAGCGCTACCGCCTGACGGTCGCCGAGTGGGAATCCACGACCAAAAAGGTTACCGCCAAGCTGCAGGAAAACATGCGTGAGCAGCGCTTCAACCCGATCCACATGATGGCCGATTCCGGCGCGCGTGGTTCGATCAACCAGATCCGTCAGCTCGCCGGTATGCGCGGTCTGATGGCGTCCACCTCGGGTAAGACGATCGAGATTCCGATTAAGTCCAACTTCCGTGAGGGCCTCTCGGTTTTGGAATACTTCATTTCTGCGCGCGGCGCGCGTAAAGGTCTGGCGGATACCGCGCTGCGTACCGCGGACTCCGGTTACCTGACCCGCCGCCTGGTAGACGTTTCCCAGGACGTAATCATCCGCGAGGAGGACTGCGGCGCGGCCAAGGGCATCTGGGTAGAGGATATCAAGGAAGGCAACCAGGTCATCGAGCCGCTGCGCGAGCGTCTGCTCGGCCGGTATCCGGTCGACGATATCTGCGATCCGGCAACGGGCGCGTTGATCGTACCCAAGAGCAAGATGATGAACGATGCGGACGCGGACGCGATCATCGCGGCCGGCATCACCCGCGTACAGATCCGCTCGGTCCTCGAATGCCGCGCACGCAAGGGCGTCTGCTCGCACTGCTATGGCATGAACCTGGCGATGGGTACGCCGGTCGGCAAGGGCGAGGCGGTCGGCATCATCGCCGCGCAGTCCATCGGCGAGCCGGGAACCCAGCTCACCATGCGTACGTTCCACACCGGCGGCGTTGCCGGCTCGGACATCACGCAGGGTCTTCCGCGTGTTGAAGAGCTGTTCGAGGCGCGCAAGCCCAAGAAGGCCGCGACCCTTGCGGAGATCAGCGGCATCGTCAACATTGAGGAGTCCAAGCGCACCACGGTCAAGACGGTCAACATCGTCAATTCGGAAACGGGCGATATGCGTTCCTACCAGCTCGCGTCGTCTTCCGGCATCCGCGTGACCGATGGGCAGGAGGTCGAGCAGGGCTTCCAGCTCAACGAAGGCTCGCTCAACCCGCATGATATCCTGCGCATCCTCGATCCGCGTGCGGTGCATGACTATGAGATCAAGGAAGTGCAGAAGGTTTACCGCCAACAGGGCGTTGATATCAACGACAAGCATATCGAGGTTATCGTGCGTCAGATGATGCGCAAGGTGCGCGTCGAGGACGCGGGCGACGCAGAGGTGCTGCCCGGCTCGGTAATGGACCTGCTTGAGTTTGAGGACTACAACCAGAAGGTGCAGGACCGCATCGACGCGGGCGAGGAGGGCCTCCGTCTGGCGGTGGCCGAGCCGACGCTCATGGGTATCACCAAGGCGTCGCTGGCGACCGACTCCTGGATGTCCGCCGCGTCGTTCCAGGAAACGACCCGCGTACTGACCGACGCCGCGATCAAGGGCAAGGTAGACCCGCTGATGGGCCTGAAGGAAAACGTCATCATCGGCAAGCTGATTCCAGCAGGCTCCGGCATGACCGAATACTGCGACGGACATTACGAGCAGACGGTCGATCTCGGCTGAACCGGAAAAGTATAAATTCTGCAAAACAGGGGAATGCTGAAAGGCGTTCCCTTGTTTTTGCAGTCAGCGGCGCATTTTTCCGCCGTGAACGATGCGGCAAACGCGTATTATGGCAGAAATGGTGAAAAATCTCTGTAAAAATGCTTGACTTCATGCCGGAAAGCAATTATACTAATGAAGTATGCCGTATAGGAGGGTTAGTATGCTTTCAGAACTTCGCACGGCGCACAAGGTCATCGGTGTGAAGCAGTCGAAAAAGGCGATTCGGGACGGCGCGGCGGCTGAGGTCTATGTTGCGCTGGACGCGGAAAAACGCGTGGTAGGTCCCATTTACGAGCTTTGCAGCGAGACGGATACCAGGATCACGGAGATCACCACTATGGCGGAACTGGGGGACGCGGCGGGCATCGATGTCGGCGCTGCGGTCGTCACAGTCCTGCGCTGATGCTGCTTGATGGAATACGCGCGGCGCGCGTTTTTCATAAATACTTTTGAAAGAAGGAGGAAATAAAATGCCAACTTTTAACCAACTCGTCCGTAAGGGGCGCGAGGCAGTCGTTTACAAATCTACGGCGCCGGCTCTTCAGGTAGGCTATAACTCTCAGAAGAAGAAAGCCACCGACCAGTCCGCTCCGCAGAAGCGCGGCGTCTGCACGACGGTTAAAACCATGACGCCGAAGAAGCCGAACTCCGCGCTTCGTAAGGTTGCTCGTGTCAAGCTGACCAACCAGATGGAAGTTTCCGCTTACATCCCGGGCGAAGGTCACAACCTGCAGGAGCACTCTGTCGTTATGGTCCGCGGCGGCCGTGTAAAGGACCTTCCCGGCGTCCGTTACCACATCATCCGCGGCACGCTGGATACTCAGGGCGTGGCAAACCGCCGTCAGGCTCGTTCCAAGTACGGCGCTAAGCGTCCGAAGGCAGGCAAGTAAGCTGCCGACCCACACGTTTTGCGAGAAAAGTTAAAGTTTTTTTCAGCAAAGCACTCTCATGCTTTGTCTGAGGCGTTTTATATCCGATTGCATATGCGGGTGTATTACCTCGGACAGGCATTACAACGGCTTGCCCTATGTGCTGAGCCGGAGTACCTATGAAATCAAATATTTTTGAAGGAGGGAAGCAAAGTGCCAAGAAGAGGTAATGTCCCGAAGAGAGACGTTCTGCCCGATCCGCTTTACAACTCCAAGCTTGTCACCAAGCTGGTCAACTCGATCATGCTGGACGGCAAGAAAGGCGTTTCGCAGAAGGTCGTTTATGGTGCTTTTGATATCGTCCGCGAGAAGACCGGACGTGAACCGCTGGAGGTCTTTACGGAAGCGATGGAGAACATCATGCCGTCGCTCGAAGTCAAGGCCCGCCGTGTAGGCGGCGCCACCTATCAGGTGCCGATGGAAGTCCGTCCGGAGCGTCGTCAGACCCTGGGCCTGCGCTGGATTACCAAGTATGCCCGCGCCCGCAGCGAGAAGACTATGCGCGAGCGCCTGGCCGGCGAGATCATGGACGCGTGCAACAATCTGGGCGGCGCTGTGAAGAAGCGTGAGGATACGCACAAGATGGCGGAAGCGAACAAGGCATTCGCGCACTACCGCTATTAATCTGCGATCCGTTTTACGCTTTGAAAGGAGAGCAATATGCCTAGAGAATATTCCCTGGAAAGAACCAGAAATATCGGCATCATGGCGCACATCGACGCCGGTAAAACCACTACCACCGAGCGTATTCTGTACTACACCGGTGTAAACCACAAGATCGGCGATACCCACGACGGTACCGCCACGATGGACTGGATGGAGCAGGAGCAGGAGCGCGGCATCACCATCACCTCCGCCGCCACCACCTGCCACTGGTCGGGCTCCCAGCATCAGTTTCCGGAGCATCGCATCAACATCATCGACACCCCGGGCCACGTTGACTTCACCATCGAGGTACAGCGCTCGCTGCGCGTGCTGGACGGTTCGGTCACCGTTTTCTGCGCCAAGGGCGGCGTTGAGCCTCAGTCCGAAACGGTTTGGCATCAGGCTGATGATTACAAGGTGCCGCGTATGGCGTTCGTCAACAAGATGGACATCATGGGCGCCGACTTCTTCAATGTTGTCAGCATGATGAAGGACCGCCTCAAGTGCAACGCAGTCCCGATCCAGCTCCCGATCGGCGTGGAGGAGACCTTCCGCGGCATCATCGACCTGGTGACCATGCGTGCAGAGGTTTATTATGACGATCTCGGCAAGGATGTCCGCGACGAGGATATTCCGGCCGATATGATGGACCAGGCGCAGGAGTATCACGACGCGCTGTGGGAAGCCGCTGCCGAGCTTGACGAGGACCTCATGATGAAGTACCTCGAGGGCGAGGAAATCTCCGCTGCGGAGGTTAAGGCTGCGATCCGCAAGGGTACTATCGGCAATCAGATCGTTCCCGTTCTGTGCGGCACCGCTTACCGCAACAAGGGCGTGCAGATGCTGCTCGACGCGGTTATCGACTATATGCCGGCGCCGACCGATATCGAGGATATCAAGGGCGTCAACCCCAAGACCGGCGAGGATGATACCCGTCCGTCTTCCGATGAGGCGCCGTTCTCCGCGTTGGCGTTCAAGATCGCGACCGACCCGTTTGTCGGCCGTCTGACGTTCTTCCGCGTCTACTCGGGTACGATCACCGCGGGCTCCTCGGTCCTCAACGCGACCAAGGACCAGCGTGAGCGTCTGGGCCGCATCCTGCAGATGCACGCAAACCACCGTCAGGATATCGACGTGGTTTATTCGGGCGATATCGCCGCGGGCATCGGCTTTAAGAATACCACCACGGGTGATACGCTCTGCGACGAGAAACACCCGATCATCCTGGAGTCCATGAACTTCCCAGAGCCGGTTATCCGCGTTGCGATCGAGCCTAAGACCAAGGCCGGTCAGGAGAAGATGGGTATTGCGCTGGCCAAGCTGGCGGAAGAGGACCCGACCTTCAAGACCTACACCGACGAGGAAACCGGTCAGACCATCATCGCCGGCATGGGCGAGCTGCACCTCGAAATCATCGTTGACCGCCTGCTGCGCGAGTTCAAGGTAGAGGCGAACGTCGGTGAGCCGCAGGTTGCTTACAAGGAAACCATCCGCCGCTCTGCGGACGTGGATCAGAAGTATGCGCGTCAGTCCGGCGGTAAGGGCCAGTACGGCCACGTCAAGATTATTGTTGAACCGAACGAGTCCGGCAAGGGCTACGAGTTCATCAACAAGATCGTCGGCGGCGCGATTCCGAAGGAATATATCGAGCCTGTCAACCAGGGTATCCAGGGTGCGATGCAGGCCGGTATCCTGGCGGGTTATCCGGTAGTCGACGTCAAGGTTACCCTGTACGACGGTTCCTACCACGAGGTTGACTCCTCTGAAATGGCGTTCAAGATCGCCGGTTCCATGGCGTTCAAGGAAGCGATGAAGAAGGCGGATCCGGTTCTGATGGAGCCTATCATGCAGGTTGACGTTATGGTGCCGGAGGATTATATGGGCGATGTCATCGGCGGCCTGAATGCCCGCCGCGGCCAGATCCAGGGCATGGAGCCGCGCGGCGGCGTGCAGGCGATCAGCGCTGCCGTTCCGCTGAGCGAGATGTTCGGCTATGCGACCGCGCTGCGTTCGAGCACGCAGGGCCGCGGCCAGTACACCATGCAGCCCAGCCATTACACGGAAGTACCCAAGAGCATCCAGGAAAAGATTATGGACACCCGCAACAAAGACAACTAAAAACTATTGCCGAACTATTGCATTTTTCTGTGATTTGCAGTAGAATAAACTCACCATGACTATGAATTCAATTTACGAGGAGGATATCCACAATGGCAAAGGAAAAATTTGACCGCTCCCTGCCGCACGTTAACATCGGTACCATCGGCCACGTTGACCATGGCAAGACCACGCTGACCGCGGCGATCACCAAGGTTCTGGCTCTCGAGGGCGAGGCTGAGTACCAGGCGTACGACTCCATCGACAAGGCGCCGGAGGAGAAGGAGCGCGGCATTACGATCAATACCGCTCACGTTGAGTACCATACCAAGAACCGCCATTATGCGCACGTTGACTGCCCGGGCCACGCCGACTACGTTAAGAACATGATCACCGGCGCTGCTCAGATGGACGGCGCGATCCTGGTTGTTTCTTCCGCTGACGGCCCGATGCCGCAGACCCGTGAGCACATCCTGCTTGCCCGTCAGGTAGGCGTTCCGTATATCGTTGTATTCATGAACAAAGTTGACCAGGTTGACGACGAGGAGCTGCTCGATCTCGTTGAGATGGAGATCCGCGATCTGCTGTCCTCCTACGAGTTCCCGGGCGACGACATTCCGGTAATCCGCGGTTCCGCGCTGGGCGTTCTGACCTCTGAGTCCACCGATCCGAACGCGCCGGAGTACGCTTGCATCCGCGAGCTGATGGACGCTGTTGACTCCTATATCCCGACGCCGGACCGTGCGGCTGACAAGCCGTTCATCATGCCGGTTGAGGACGTATTCTCCATCACTGGCCGTGGTACGGTTGCTACCGGCCGTGTTGAGCGTGGCCAGCTGAAGATGGGCGAGGAAGTTGAGATCGTCGGCCTGATGGACGCGCCGCGCAAGACCGTTGTTACCGGTATCGAGATGTTCCGCAAGCTGCTGGATTACGCTGAGGCTGGCGACAACATCGGCGCGCTGCTCCGCGGCATCCAGAAGACCGAGGTTGAGCGCGGCCAGGTTCTGGCGAAGCCGGGCTCCATCCACCCGCACACCAAGTTCCACGGTCAGGTTTACGTTCTGAAGAAGGAAGAGGGCGGCCGTCATACTCCGTTCTTCAACAACTACCGTCCCCAGTTCTACTTCCGCACCACCGACGTTACCGGCGTTATCGCTCTGCCGGAGGGCGTTGAGATGTGCATGCCGGGCGACAACGTTGAGATGGACGTTGAGCTGATTACCCCGATCGCGATCGAGGAAGGCCTCCGTTTCGCTATCCGTGAGGGTGGCCGTACGGTTGGTTCGGGCGTTGTTACCAAGATCAACGCTGACTAATTGGCAATCATTAAACTCCCATGCTTTGCATGGGAGTTTTTTCTTGTCTAAAGCGTGCGGACGCGCGGCACAATAGCTGTGAGGAGGGATGCTTGATGAAAAACGAGCATGAGGTTTCCGCGCAGCAGCTGGAATCCGCAAAAAAGAATATTGAATGGATGGAACGGAGCAAACCGAGCGTTGCAGCGCGCAGCGGCGGACATGAGCTCAGCGACTGCCACCGTCAGAACGACGTTCAGACGCAAGGGGAGGCGCTGCCGCCGCATGAGCGGAACTGCGGGCGGGCGCACCCGATGCGCGGCACGAACAGCGAGGATCTGACCGAGTGGTGCATCGAGCACGAGACGTAAAGGGCAAACGGACGGTGCGGGGGCTGCGGGCGTGATGCCTGCAGCCTTTCGTTGTGCGGCGGTATTTTACTTTTTTGCCGACTTGTGCTACAATTGATATAACGCTGCGTAACATGCGGCCCGCCTGCGGCATAGCCTGAAAGCAGGAGGGGAAAACCATGTCTGTTTTCTGGCAATCTGTGCTGGCGGTATTTGCCGCGGTAGGGTTTTATACCGTTTTGCACACCGTATATGAAATCGTTTTTGCGCGTATGCTGCGGCTGCATGGCTCGGCGGAGCTGACGTTGTACGGGGATGGCTGCGATGCGTCGAGCGAGCAGCTGATCCGGACCGCCCTGCGGATCCGTAAGCAGTATCTGCCCGGCATGTCGATCACATTCGTCGAGATCGGCAGCGGGCAGGGCCAAAATGTGGCGAAGCATATGGCGGCGCGGCAGGACATGATGTATTTGGAATGACATGGAAGTAGAGGAACATATCGGGTGGACGAAAGAGAATACGTATTGATACGCGGCACGGTGGAACAGATCGTTTTCTATAATCAGGAAAACGGTTACGCCGTGCTGCGCCTTGCCTCCGAAGAGGGGGCGGAGGTAACGGCGACCGGCACGTTCCCCAATATCGGACCCGGGGAACAGGTTATCCTGACCGGCTATTGGGTCACGCATCCCTCCTATGGCGAGCAGTTCGCCACAGAAGCGTTTGAGCGGCGCCTGCCATCGTCCGTGCGCGGCATCGCCGAATACTTGGGCTCCGGACTGATTCGCGGCGTGGGGCAGCGTCTGGCGGCGCGGATCGCGGAACGCTTTGGGGAGGATACTTTTGACGTTCTGACACATGATCCCGACCGCCTGACCGAGATTCGGGGTATTACGGAAAAGAAAGCGCGGGAAATCGGCAGGCAGTTTGTCGAGCAAAGCGAAATGCGCCTGCTGATGGATTTTTTGAGCGAGCATAACCTGCCGGTATCGCTGACGCCGCTGCTGTATAAGCGGCTGCACGACAGTGCGATCGATGCACTGTGCGAAAACCCGTATCTGCTGTGCGATCCGTATTATGATGTGGAGTTCCGTATCGCGGACGGGCTGGCGATGGAACTGGGGCTGTCGCTGCTGTCGGACGAACGGGCGGACGCGGGCGTGCTGTATACCCTGACGTTTAACCTGGATAACGGGCATACGTTCATACCGTTGGAAAAGCTGACCCATACGGTCTGCATGCTGCTGTCGGATGAGGATGTGGAGTTCGATGAGGCGCGGGCGCTGGAGAGCATCCTGCAGCTGAGTGAGCGCGGGAAGCTGGTGCGGGAACAGATCGCGGGCAGAGACGCGGTCTATCTGCGCAGCATCCATGACGCCGAAGCCTATCTCGCAGAGATGCTGGGCAGTATGGCGGAGCGCAGCTTTATGTATGACTTTGACGTGGACGAGCTGCTCGGCGCGCTGATGGAGGGCAGTGAATTCCCCTATTCGGAAAAGCAGAAGCAGGCCATTTCCGTGGCGGCGCGCAGCGGGCTTGTGATCCTGACCGGCGGGCCGGGTACGGGCAAAACGACCACCGTGCGCGGCATCCTGCAGGTTTTTGAGGCATTGGGCCTGCACACGCTGCTCGCGGCCCCAACCGGACGGGCGGCCAAACGCTTATCCGATCTGACCGGCATGGAGGCCAGAACCATCCACCGGCTGCTGGAAGCCGGCTTTGCCGCCGGAGGGCGCACCGCCTTTGCGCGTAACCTGACGAATCCGTTGGAATGCGACGCGGTGATTCTGGACGAGGTATCCATGGTGGATATCACGCTGATGCAGGCGTTGGTCGAGGCGCTGCCGCATGGGGCGCGGCTGGTGCTGGTGGGCGACGCGGACCAGCTCCCGCCGGTGGGACCGGGCAATTTTCTGCGGGATATGATCGGCTCCCACCGTGTCCCGACGATTGAGCTGACCGAGATTTTCCGGCAGGCGCAGAAATCCGATATCGTGATGAACGCGCATGCGGTCAACGCGGGCCGAATGCCGGTCCCGTCCGGCGCGGACGGAGACTTCTTTTTTCTCAAGCGTGCCGAGCCGTCTGCGGTGATCGAAACGGTCGCGCAGCTTTGCGCGTCGCGTTTGCCGAAGCATTACGGCTTTACCCCAGCGCAGATTCAGGTGTTGTCGCCCGCCAAGCGGCAGGGGAGCGGCACGATGGCGCTCAACCGACGCTTACAGGAAGCCCTCAATCCACCCGCGGAAAGCAAGCTGGAAAAGCGCTTCGGGGACTGGATATTCCGCGAGGGAGATCGGGTGATGCAGGTGCGCAACAATTACGACATCGTATGGGAGCGTCGGGAGGACGAGGAGCAGGGGACGGGCATATTCAACGGCGATGTGGGGGAAATACTGCAGATATTCCCGCAGCAGGAATGCATGGTCATCCGGTTTGACGACCGCATCGCAACCTACACCTATGATATGCTGGGCGAGCTGGAGCTGGCATATGCGGTCACGGTACACAAGTCGCAGGGCAGCGAGTTTGACGCGGTCGTGCTGGCGCTGTCCGACGGGCTGCCGCGCCGCCTGCTGACGCGCAATATCCTTTATACCGCGATTACGCGCGCCAGGCAGCTTCTGGTGATCGTCGGCAGCGCGGATACGGTCGCTTATATGGTGGAAAACAACCAGAAGGGCCGGCGGTACAGCGCGCTCAAGGCGCGCCTGCGCGCGGAACCGGCGCCGGATGCATCGGTTCTCGGATAAAACGCAGGGAAATGTTGTCGGTTTGACAATATTTTCGCAAATAGCCTTGAAAACCGACTGGTGTATGGGGTATAATAAAAATACTGCAAATCGGCGGTAACAGAGCAAAAAGGATGAATGAAGATTATGGCTTCTTTTCTGGAAACATTAGCGAAAAAGTTTTCGCTTTTTTCGAGTGATATCGGCATTGACCTCGGCACGGCGACGGTTCTGGTCTACGTCAAGGGGAAAGGCGTGGTGCTGAACGAACCATCGGTTGTCGCGGTGGATAAGGTGTCGGGCAAGATCCTGTCCGTCGGCGCGGAGGCGCAGAAGATGCTGGGCCGCACACCAGGCAACATTATTGCCATCCGGCCGCTGCGCGAGGGCGTGATTTCAGACTATGAAATGACCGAGCGCATGATTAAGGAATTTATCCGTAAGGTGCAGGGCTTCCGCCTGTTTAAGCCCAACGTGGTGATTTGCGTGCCTTCGATCATCACCGAGGTCGAGGAACGCGCGGTGATCGACGCCGGCACCCAGGCGGGCGCAAAGCGTGTGTTCCTGATCGAGGAGCCGGTCGCGGCGGCGATCGGCGCGGGCATTGATATTGCAAAGCCGAACGGCAACATGGTGGTCGATATCGGCGGCGGTACGACCGACGTTGCGGTTATTTCGCTCGGCGGCATTGTGGAATCCACTTCGATCAAGATTGCGGGCGATAAGTTCGACGAAGCGATCGTCAAATATGTCCGCCGGAAGCACAACGCCCTGATCGGCGAGCGCACCGCGGAGCAGATCAAAAAGACCATCGGCTGCGTTTATCCGCGCACGGAAGAGGTATCGATGGAGGTCAAGGGGCGCTGCCTGATGACCGGCCTGCCGCGCACGTTCTCGGTCAACTCGACCGAGGTGCTGGACGCCTTGGAGGAAGTCAGCGCGTCGATCGTCGAGGCGATCCACTGGGTCATCGAGCGGACGCCGCCCGAGCTGACCGGCGATATTTCGACCAACGGCATCGTGATGACCGGCGGCGGTTCGCTGATCTGGGGCTTCGACAAGCTGGTCGCGTCCAAGACTGGCATCCCGACCCACATCGCGGATGAAGCGATTTCCTGTGTTGCTTACGGCACGGGCAACTGCCTGGAGAACCTGTCCGGCATGCAGGACGGAACGATGAACCTTTCGCGGCAGCGTCAGATGATGCAATAAACGGGCGCAAAGTCCGAGCCCATATGCTGCGCAGCAGTATAGCGCTTGCCGGGGCTTGCATCCGGCAAAGGCAAGGCAAAAAAACACCCGCCATTGGACGGGTGTTTTTGATGGAGCGGTGCGGAGGCCGGTGGATGACAGAACAGCAAAAATACATGAAAGCGGCGCTCCGTCTCGCCCAAAAGGCGGCGGAGGAGGGCGAGGTGCCGGTGGGCGCGGTGGTCGTCTGCGAGGGGAAAATTGTCGGCCGCGGCCGGAACCGCAGGGAGACCAAAAAAAACGCGCTCCATCATGCGGAGATCGAGGCCATCGAAAAGGCGTGCAGAAAACTGGGCGGCTGGCGGCTGCATAAATGCGACCTGTATGTTACGCTGGAGCCGTGTCCGATGTGCGCGGGCGCTATCATCAACGCGCGGATCAAAACGGTATATTACGGGGCGCCCGACCCGAAAGCCGGCTCATGCGGCACGCTGGTCGACCTGTTCGCGCTGCCGTATAACCACAGGCCGGCAGTTGTTTCCGGCGTGATGGAGGAGGCGTGCGCGGCGGTCCTCAGAGATTTTTTCCGCGCGCTGCGGGAAAAACGCAGGCGGCTGCGTTTTCAGGAGAAATCAGACGTCGCGGACGTTTGAAAATATAAAGATGTAAGTTTTATAAGGGGTATGTAGCAATGCAAAGAGAAAGACTGGGCTCCCGCCTGGGGTTCATCCTGCTCTCGGCAGGGTGCGCCATCGGCGTGGGCAATGTGTGGAAGTTTCCCTGGATGGTGGGACAGTACGGCGGCGGCGCGTTTGTCGTGTTTTATGTGCTCTTTTTAATCATCCTGGGACTGCCGATCATGACGATGGAATTTGCGGTGGGCCGCGCCAGCCAGAAAAGTCCGGTGCGCGCTTACCAGGCGCTGGAAAAGTCGGGACAGAAATGGCATATCCACGGTTATCTGGCCATGATCGGCAACTACCTGCTGATGATGTTTTATACGACTGTGTGCGGCTGGATGCTGCATTATTTCTATCTGACCGCTTCCGGACGGTTTGAAGGGGCGACGACCGAGCAGGTGCAGGCGGTATTTCCCGAAATGCTCAGCCAGCCGCTTGTAATGGGGGGCTGGATGGTCGTTGTCGTCGTTGTGGGCTTTGCAATCAATTCGTTTGGACTACAGAGCGGCCTGGAGCGCGTGACCAAGGTGATGATGCTCGCGCTGCTGGCGATCATGGTGATTCTGGCGGTCAACAGCATCCTGACGGAAGGCGCCGGCGAAGGCCTGAAGTTCTACCTGATTCCGGACCTGAACCGGATGCAGGAAGCCGGTATCGTCAATGTCATTGTCGGCGCGATGAACCAGTCGTTCTTTACGCTGTCTCTGGGCATTGGCGCGATGGCGATTTTCGGAAGCTACGTTGGCAAGAGCCGCGCCCTGCTGGGCGAAGCGGTCAATGTGGCGATCCTGGATACCTTTGTTGCGTTCACCGCGGGTCTGATTATTTTCCCAGCCTGCTTTGCGTTCGGCGTCTCGCCGGACAGCGGCCCGAACCTGATTTTCGTCACCCTGCCGAATATTTTCAACCATATGGCGATGGGGCGGCTGTGGGGCAGCCTGTTCTTTGTGTTCATGGCGTTCGCGGCGTTTTCCACGGTTCTGGCGGTTTTTGAAAACATCATCTCCTGCGGCATGGACCTGACCGGCGCCAGCCGGAAAAAGGTTGCAGGGGTCAACATCATCCTGATAATCCTGCTCTCGCTTCCCTGTGTATTGGGCTATAACATCTGGTCGGGCTTCCAGCCGTTTGGCGATGGGACTGCTGTGCTGGATCTGGAGGATTTCCTGGTTTCCAACATCTGGCTGCCGTTGGGGTCGATCATTTACCTGCTGTTCTGCACCAGCCGTTATGGTTGGGGCTGGAAAAACTTTAAGGAGGAGGCCAACGAGGGCGGTGGCCTCAAGGTGCGCGATGGGATCCGTGTCTATGTCAGCTATATCCTGCCGCTGATCGTGCTGGTGATTTTCGTGCTGGGAATAAAGGACAAGATTTTGCTCCTGTTCTCTTGAAAACAGTGGTGCAGTATGATATAATAACTCTGCTGCACCAAATATGCCGGTGTGATGGAATTGGTAGACGTAGTGGACTCAAAATCCACCGCTGGCGACAGCGTACCGGTTCGAGTCCGGTCACCGGCACCATACTGTATTTTTTACAGGTTCATATTAAAAAACACTGCACGTTCCGTGCGGTGTTTTTTAAGTATACAGGAAAACGCCGCGGCATCGGGAATAATCCGGATGAAACGGTGCGGCGGGATGGAAAGGACGGACGACGACAATGCACAATGATCTGACTGCGCAGGATATTGCGATGATGCAAAAGGAGTTGGAGCACCGGAAGCTGGAACTGATGCCGGAGCTGATTGAGGAGGTCAAAAGAACGAGAGCGTTCGGGGACCTGAGCGAAAACTTTGAATATAAAGCGGCCAAGCAGGCGCAAAACCGCAACCGCAGCCGGATCCGCTATTTGGAGCGGATGATTAAATCCGCCCATATCATAGAGGACCGCGCGGGTGCGGATGAAATCGGGCTGTTCGATAAGGTGGAGCTGTACTTTGAGGAGGACGATGAAACCGAAACGATACAGGTTGTGACCACGGTTCGGTGCGACCCGCTGCAGGGGCGCATCAGTCGGGAAGCGCCCCTGGGCAGAGCGGTGCTCGGCAGGAAGGCGGGGGAGCGCGTGAAAGTGGAGACCGATGACGGGGCGGCCTATACGGTCGTCATACGGTCCATCACGAAAGAGACGGACGACGGGAACGGCACGATCCTCTGAATGCGCTGCGCGGCATGGAATATCGAGCATCCGGCTGTTCGCAGATGCTTTGCATATTTCATGGATTTGTGATAAGATAGCAGGGAGAGAATGAATGACAGGGGGAAACATTGGTGCTTTCCAATAAAAGCAAGGCGATCGGCTTCATCCTGCTTTCCGCGCTGGGGTTTGCGATGATGAGCGCTTTCGTCCGCTTGGCGGGCGATCTGCCTTTTACACAAAAATCTTTTTTCCGCAACGCGGTTGCGATGGTCGTGGCCGCGGTGCTGCTCAAACGCGATGGGAGCGGATTCCGGTGGGAGAAAGGGAACCTGCCTCTTTTGCTTCTGCGCGCGTCGTGCGGCACGCTCGGCATTTTCTGCAACTACTATGCGATTGACCGCCTGGTTTTGGCGGACGCGAATATCTTGAATAGGATGTCGCCGTTTTTCGCAATTTTATTTTCCCTTTTCCTGTTGAAAGAGCGGGCCAACCTGTTCCAATACGGGATGGTTCTGGTGGCGTTTGGCGGAAGCATGCTGATTATCAAGCCCGGCTTTTCGGCAGAGGCGTTTCCGGCGTTTATCGGCCTGCTGGGCGGTATTGCCGCGGGCGCGGCTTATACCGCGGTTCGCGCGCTTTCCAAAAAACAGGAGAAAAGCGCGCGGATCGTCTTTTTCTTCTCCGCTTTTTCGACGTTGGTCACGCTGCCGTTTCTGATTCTTGATTTCCATCCGATGTCCTGGCTGCAGCTTGTGTATCTGCTTGGCGCGGGCTTTGCGGCCACGCTGGGGCAGTTCGGCGTGACGCTGGCTTATGCGCATGCGCCGGCAAAGGAGATTTCTGTGTTTGATTATTCCCAGGTTTTGTTTACCGCGTTGTTTGGCTTTTTCCTGTTCGGCCAGGTTCCGGATTGGATGAGCGTCGTCGGCTATGCCGTGATCTGCGGCGTTTCAGTCGTCACATTTTTGTATAACCGGACCGTGGAAAGCAGGGAGCAGGCGCGTGGACCGGTATGAGGTGGTCCGCTCCCGCCGGCGGACGTTGGCGGTCGAGGTGCGGCAGGATGGCGCGGTGGTGGTGCGTGCGCCGCTGCGCGTTCCGGAGCGGGAGATCGCGCGCTTCGTGAGCGGTCAGGGGGCCTGGATTGACCGTGCGCGCGCAAGGCAGGCGTTGCGTCGGGAGGCGCATCCGGAGCCGGACGCCGCGCGCCGCGCAGAACTGGAAGCGCAGGCGCGGGACGAGCTTCCGCGTCGGGTGGCGCGGTATGCGGAACGGATGGGGCTGCGGCCGGCTGGGATAAGGATTACCGCCGCGCGGACGCGGTTCGGCTCCTGCAGTGCGAAAAACAGGCTGTGCTTTTCCTGGCGCCTGATGGATTATCCGGACGCCGCGATTGATTATGTGGTCGTGCATGAGCTTGCGCACATTGTCCATAAAAATCACGGCCCCCGTTTTTGGGAGCTGGTGGAACGCTATATGCCGGATTATAAGCGTCGGCGCGCCATGCTGCGCGAATAGGAACAAAGGAGTGGAAAACGAAAAATGACGATTGCGGAGATTGCACAGCGGGCAGGCGTATCCAAGGCGGCGGTTTCCCGCTACCTGAATAACGGCTATATCAGCTCGGAAAAACGCGAGGCAATCCGCCGTGTCATTGAGGAGACCGGATATATCCCATCCCAACAGGCGCAGACTTTGCGCACGGGAAAAAGCCGTATGATCGGCGTGATTGTGCCGCGCATCGATTCCGAGGCGGTCAGCCGTGTGGTGGCCGGTATTTCGCGCATATTTGAGGAGCAGGGCTACCGCCTGCTGCTGGCCAACACCGAGAACCGGATTGACAAGGAGCTGGAATATCTGGAGGTGTTCCGCACGGGAAACGTGGACGGCGTGCTTCTGGTGGCAACGATCCTGTCGCCGGCGCATCGAAGGGCGGTGCAGTCGTGCAGCGTGCCGGTTGTCCTGCTGGGGCAGCAGATGGACGGGGTGGCCTGCGTCTACCACGATGACCGTGGCGCGGCCTATGCGGTCACGCGGCTGATGCTGCAGGGCGGCAGGAAAAAGCTCGGCTATATTGGCGTGACCCAGCGGGACAAAGCGGCGGGTGCGTCCCGACGGGCGGGTTTTTTGGATGCGCTCCATGAAGCCGGACTGGAAGAAGCGGCGTCCCGCATGGAACAGAGCGATTTCTCCATTGACGGAGGCTACGCCGCAGCGGAGCGTATGCTGCAGCGCGCGCCCGATGTGGACGGGATTTTTTGTGCAACCGATTCCATAGCGATCGGCGCAATGAACCGGCTCGAGCGGTATGGACGGCGTGTGCCGGAGGATGTTGCACTGGCAGGCATTGGCCATTCGCGGCTGGGCGAATTGATCCGCCCGCGTCTCACGACCGCGCATTACTATTACCAGACCAGCGGCGAAGAAGCTGCAAAAGACCTGATTGAAATTATCGAACAGGGGATGGATCGCAAAAAACAGCTTAAATTAGGCTTTGAAATCCGTTTGGGAGAAACGACCTGAAGCGGAAAACCATAGAAAGGGCGCAGCCGTTCCTGCCAAGGCAGGAGCGGCTTTTTTGTGTAAAATGGGGTATCCTAAAAAGGGGGATTGGGTGAAATGCGCAAAAAAAGGGCGGGATATTTGGACAGGATTGCGGATTTACAAAGGCCTGCATAGGGCGTATAATTAACCCATAAAGTGAAATCGATTTCACAAAAAAGAAAGGGTGAATCGCTGTGGATTACAAAAGAGCGGCGGCCGGGGTGCTGGAAAGCATCGGCGGGAAGGAAAACATTATTTCAGCGGCGCATTGTGCAACGCGCCTGCGCCTTGTGATCGCGGACAACGGCAAGGTCGACAAGAAAGCGCTGGAAAACGCGGAAGGCGTGCAGGGCGTATTTGAGGCGCAGGGACAGCTTCAGATCATTTTCGGCACAGGCACGGTAAACAAGGTGTACGATGAATTCATCGCGCAGTCCGGCGCGGCGGCGGTCAGCAAGGACGAGGCAAAGGCGCAGGGCGCGCAGAAAGGCAACTGGTTCCAGCGCGCGATCAAGACGCTGGGCGATATTTTCGTGCCGATCATTCCGGCGATCGTGGCGTCCGGCTTCCTGATGGGCATTATGGAGTCGCTCAAGTTCATGGTGAACAACGGCTTCATCGAGCTGGACAGCACAAGCTCGCTGTTTGTGTTCGCGGACCTGTTTTCTAATGTTGCGTATACGTTCCTGCCTATTCTGATCGCATTTTCTGCGGCCAAGGTCTTTGACGGCAACCCGTTCCTCGGCGCGGTCGTGGGCATGATTATGATTCACCCCAGCCTGCAGAACGCATGGACGGTAGCGGACGGTGTGCAGACCTATCAGGAGGTATTTTTCGGCTTATACGAGGTGCCGCTGGTCGGTTATCAGGGGCATGTCATTCCGGTCATCATCGCGGTGTGGGTGATGTGCTTTCTGGAAAAGCGGCTGCATAAAATCGTGCCGCCGATGTTCGACCTGTTCGTCACCCCGCTGGTTTCGGTGTTTGTGACCGGATACCTGACACTGGCCGCAATCGGGCCGCTGTTCACGACAGTGGAAAACTTTGTGATCGACGGCGTGCAGTGGCTGATCGCGATTCCGTTCGGCATCGGCTCGTTCATCATGGGCGGGCTGTATGCGACGACCGTCGTTTCCGGCATCCATCATATGTATACCATCATCGACCTCGGCCAGCTGAGCGCATACGGCCTGACGTTCTGGCTACCGCTGGCCAGCGCGGCGAATGTGGCGCAGGGCGGCGCGGCGCTGGCGGTCGCGATCAAGACCCGCAATAAAAAACTCAAATCCATGGCTCTGCCCGCGTCGCTGTCGGCGTTCATGGGCATTACGGAGCCCGCGATCTTCGGCGTGAACCTGCGGTTTTTCCGCCCGTTCATCGCCGGTGCGGTCGGCGGCGCGTGCGGCGCGCTTTACGCTTCGATCGTCGGGCTGGGTGCGACGGGTACAGGCGTAACGGGCATCTTCGGCATCCTTCTGCACCTGCACCATCCGATCCAATATATCCTGACCGTCGGCATCGCGGCGGGCGTTGCGTTTGCGCTTTCCTGGATCATGGGCATCCCAGAGGAGGCGCGCCAGCCGCAGCCGGATACGGCTGCGGCGCCGGAAGCGGCACAGTCGGCGGCCGTGCCGCAGGGCGGAACGGTAACGGTGGCCGCG
Source organism: Agathobaculum sp. TL06 (assembly GCF_054658635.1). NCBI lineage: Bacteria > Bacillati > Bacillota > Clostridia > Eubacteriales > Butyricicoccaceae > Agathobaculum > Agathobaculum sp. TL06. The sequence continues at coordinate 86,527 of NZ_BAAGGY010000008.1, read as the reverse complement.
CCGCTGACCGGCGAGGCGGTCCCGCTTTCCGAAACCGGAGATCCGGCGTTTGCAGCCGAGGTTTTGGGGAAAGGCGTTGCGGTAAAGCCTGCGGAAAACAGGATATACGCGCCTTGTGCGGCGGAGGTCACGGCAGTCATGGGCCATGCGGTCGGACTGCAGTGCGATAACGGCGCGGAGCTGCTGATCCATGTGGGTATTGATACGGTGAACCTGAACGGCAAGCATTATACCGGCCATGTGGCGGAGGGACAGCGCGTGCAGGCAGGCGAGCTGCTGCTCGAATTCGATGCGGAAGCGATCGAAAAAGAGGGCTATAAGACCATCACGCCGGTGATCGTGACCAATTCGGACCAGTACGCGGCCGTTGAGCTGTCGCTGGGCGCGGTAACGGCAAATCGGGATACGCTGCTCACGCTGGCCGCGCAGGAGGTGGACGCATGAGCAACGCATTACACAGGGACCTGGCGCGTCTGGTCGAGCGGGTCGAACGCGAGGACGGGCCGCGCGCTGCGGCGGACCCCTACCGCCAGCGGTTCCATCTGATGCCGCCGGTGGGCTGGCTCAACGACCCGAACGGCCTGTGCCGGTGCGGGGAATGGTACCATGTGTTTTATCAGTACGGCCCGTTTGACGCGGCGGGCGGTGTCAAGCATTGGGGACATTACCGGAGCCGCGATCTGCTGCGGTGGGAAAAGCTGCCGGTTATGCTCTATCCGGATGAACCGTGGGACGTCCACGGCGTGTATTCCGGCTCCGCGCTGGTCGAGGATGGGGTCATGTATCTGTATTACACCGGCAACGTCAAGCAGGCGGGGGATTACGACTATATCACGGCGGGGCGCGGGCATAACACCGCGCTTGCCGTCTCGCGGGACGGGGTATCGGTGCAGTCCGACGAGCTGCTGCTCACCAACGCCGATTATCCGGCCGGACTGACCTGCCATGTGCGCGACCCCAAGGTGTGGACACAGGACGGGATGTATTATATGGTGCTGGGTGCGCGCACACTGGATGATCGGGGCGAGATATTGGTATTCGAGTCCGCGGACAAGCGGCGGTGGACACATCGCAATACGCTCACCACACCGGAAAAGTTCGGCTATATGTGGGAGTGTCCCGACCTGTTCGGGCTGGAGGAGCAGTCCTTTCTGGTCTGCTCGCCGCAGGGGGTTGCCCAGCAGGGCGATCGATACCAGAATATCTATTCCAGCGGTTATTTCCCGCTGCACGGGGATTTTCGGGGCGAGTACACGCTCGGAGGCTTTACCGAGCTGGACTGCGGCTTTGATTTCTATGCGCCGCAGTCGTTCGAGGACCGCGGCCGCCGCCTGATGCTCGGCTGGATGGGCATGCCGGACGCGGAGTATCAAAACCCGACCGTGGAGAGCGGCTGGCAGCACTGTCTGACCGTGCCGTGTGAGATTACCCGTGACGGCACACGGCTGCTGCGGTATCCGGTACCGGAGCTGGAAAAGCTCCGTCAGGAGCGCGTTGCGCCGGAAAACGCGCAGGTGTTCGATCTGGAATACAGCCCGCAGGGCGCGGGAAAGCTTGTCATTCGGGAGAGCCTTGTGGTAGAATGGGAGGGGAACCGGATAACCCTGTCCTTCCAGTCGGGCGGTGCGGGGCGCACCATGCGCCGCGCCTGCGTGGAGCGGGAGGTCGAACATTTGCGCATCCTTGCGGATGCGTCCTCGGCGGAGGTGTTCGTAAACCGAGGCGAGCGGGTGCTTTCCACCCGCTATTATCCGGCGCCCGAGGCGCGCGGCATCGCGTTTACAGGAGCCGGGGAGGCTGCGCTGTGGGCGATGGGCGCGCTGGAAATCCAATAGCAGGTGGAATGGAAACCATGTATCAATTGCTTGCGCTCGACCTGGACGGTACACTGCTGGACCGGTCGAGCCGTGTGACCGAACAAAACGCCCGCGCCGTGCGCCGCGCGCAGATGGCCGGCGTGAAGATCGCGCTTTGCACCGGACGCCATCTGGCGGACGCGCGGCTGTTCAGCGAACAGCTTCTCGCGCCCGCGGACTGGGCGGTCACGGTAAACGGCGCGCTGGTCAGCCGGCTGGATGGGTCGGAAACCGTGCTGTCCGCCGGACTGGACCGGCGGGACTGCCGGACTATATTGGAGGTGTGCGGCCGTTATGCTTCCGACCCTTGCTTTTATACAGCGGAACGGCTGTATTTTGGCGACGGGTTCAACCGCTTTTTTGACGAGCTGAGACGGCGCGGCCATCAAATGGTCAGCTGCCAGTGGGATGGCGCGGTTTATGTGAAAGAGCTGGCGGATTGGGAGGCGCTGCTGGAGGAAAAAGGGCTTTGCTTTTCCAAGGCGATTTTGTACCACCGTGACCCGTCTGTTGTGGACGGCATGACGCGCGCGCTGGAGGCGACCGGACGGTTTGAACTTGCGCCGTCTGTGATGTACGGGGGCGCGTTGAAAAACGTGGAGGTCAACCGGAAAGGCGTACACAAGGGCAGAGGGCTGGAGCGGCTTGCCGCGCATCTTGGTTTTTCCATGCGGCAGGTGATGGCGGTCGGAGACAGCGACAACGACTTGACCATGCTGCGGCAGGCCGGCCTGAGCGTGGCGATGGGGAACGCGCCCGCGCACATCCGCGCCGCTGCGGATGCCTGCACGGCGGATCATACGGAAAATGGGGTCGCGAGGGCGATAGAACGGTATTTGCTGGAGGAACGGATATGAAAAAGGTTATGGCGATCGGGGAGCTGCTCATCGACTTTGTGCCGCAGCAGAAAGGCTGCGCGCTGGATGAGGTCACCCATTTTGAGCGCGTGGCGGGCGGCGCGCCCGCGAATGTCGCCGCCGCGGTCGCACGGCTGGGCGGCGCGGCGGGCATGATATCCCAGGTCGGCGAGGATGCGTTCGGCACGCATATCCTCAAGGTCCTGCATTCCAACGGCGTGGATACCGAAAACGTGTTCCGCACCGGAAAGGCGAACACCGGTCTGGCCTTTGTATCCCTGGATGCTTCCGGAAACCGTGAGTTTTCTTTCTTCCGCAATCCCTCGGCCGACCTGTTTTTGTGCGAAGAACAGATCACGCCCGCCATGTTTGCGGACTGCGCGGCGCTGCATTTCTGTTCGGTGGACCTGGTGGACTGGCCGGTCAAGGCGGCGCACCGCCGGGCGATCGGCCTGGCGCAGGAAGCCGGCGCGCTGATTTCGTTCGACCCCAATGTGCGTCTGCCGCTGTGGGAGCGTCCGGAGGACTGCCAGGCCGCGATACGGGTGTTCCTGCCGTTTGCCGACCTGGTCAAGCTGTCGGACGATGAGGTAGAGTTTGTGACCGGCTGTAAAGAGGAGCGCGAGGCCGCGTGCAGGCTGTTCGCGGGCGGCTGCCGCATGCTGCTTGTCACGCGCGGCGCGGACGGGGCGGCGGTCTACACACGCGGCGCGCATGCGGAAACCGAAACGGTTCCGGTCCCTGTTACGGATACAACGGGCGCGGGCGATTCTTTCATCGGTTCGTTCCTGTACCAGCTGACACGGGACGGGGTTGCGGCGGAGCAGCTCGATCAGCTTTCGGAGGAACGGCTGGTGTCCTACTTACGGTTTTCCGCGCGGTATGCGTCGCTCACCGTACAGCGCAAGGGTGCGGTGATGGCGACGCTGGAGGAGCTCCGGCGGGCTTATCCGGATGAAGAATAAAAAAAGCGGTCTGCGTTTCGGGCGCAGACCGCTTTTCAAAAATATGGGGAGAGCGGCGGCGCGCCGGCCAGCCGTTCTGCCGCTTCAGGAAAGTCGCGCCGCAGCCGCGCGGCGCAGCGGCAGCAGAAATCCTCGTAAAGCAGGGGCTCGTCCCGCATTTGCTGTTTGAAGCCCCAGATATGGGTGAAATAGCCCTGCTGCCCGCCGCTGAACAGCGCGGCAAGGTCGGACAGCGCGGCGGCATGGACGCGCTCCCGCGCCGCGCACATCGCCAGGAGGCGCTGTTCGGCAAAGACCATGTAGGTCAGCACGTCGTCCGCAGCAGCGGAGGCGCGGATAAAGCGGATCGCGGTATCCGTATAATGCCGCCGGAACGCATCGCTGCCAAAATAGGCGAGCGCGGTGTTATAGGGGCGCACGGTCCAGTCAAAAACGGAAAAATCAAAGCCGCGCGTCTGGGAAAAGGCCTCCGGCCCGGGATAGATATCGGGCATGATATCCTCCGTGTGGACTGCGGCGGCATCCAGCCCGCGGAGCAGCGGCGCAAGCGGCTTCCAGACGATAAAATCGGTATCGATCATCACACAGGGCGCGGGCATGGCGGAAAGCGCATACAGCTTGCTGGCCGCCCAAAACGCGATGGGATTGACGTCCTCCGGCATAGCGTCGAGCAGGGGATGCACCCCGCCGTCCCAGAGAAAGGAAAAGCCAAGCGCATCATAGTATCGCTTGGCGGTGCTGTCGCAGATCATGCGGATGGAGCCGTTGGTTTTCTGCCAGGAAAGCGCGGAGAGCGCGGTTGTCAGCAGTTCAAACGGTTCGACCGCGTAGGGCCGGTCCGGTGTGCGCGCAAAAAAGGGGCGCGTCCAGTTGATATGAAACGCGGAAAGCATTCAAATCAGCTCCAATCCGTAGCCGCCGACAAAGTAAGTGCAGGAACCAAAAAAATACGAACCCGAGCCGGACGAACGATAGCTGGTGCGGTAGGACGTGGTATAGGAGGTCAGGTAGGAACCGGAGCCGGAACCGCATTGCACCCAAACTGTGCGCCGGATCGTGATGCCGTCTTCGGTCACGACGGTTTCGAGGGGGGGCAGCGCGCCTCCCATGACGGGAACGGGGGCTTGTCCCTCCTCCGCGGGGTACCAGCCGGCGGGATAGGGGTCGGCTGGGAATACCGGCGCGGGACCAGGTGCCTCGTCCGGCACCTCCGGCGCGGGCGTCTGCTCGACCGGCCGGCAGTGCTTCGCATAACTGTCCAAATCGAATACAACACCGTCGATCTCACGGTATTGCTCGGGATTCATCGCTAAAATGCCGTTGGGTTTTGCCATGCGGAACCGCCTCCCCGTTAAAGTAGATGCACTGATAAGTAAATTATACTGTAACGGACTGGAAACCGCAACGAGAAAATCGCCGCCCGAGGAAAAATTTGCAGGCTGCGGGCTTTACAGGGCGCATGGCGGAACGTATAATATACGGGATACGGATAAGGGAGTTTTGGAAATGGATTTTTTGGCACTCGAGCAGTCCGTCTGGACGCGCCTGCAGGAAGAAAAGCGGCCGATTGTTTTATACGGCATGGGAGACGGCGCGGACAAGATACTCCGGCAGTTTGAGCGGCTGGGGATTCAGGCCGCCGCTGTATTTGCAAGCGATGAATTTGTGCGGGGACACAGCTTCCGCGGGTTTCGGGTGCATCGGCTGGACGAGGTGGTCGATGCGTTCGGGGAGGATATCCTGATCGTGATTGCGTTTGCCAGCCAGCGTCCGGAGGTGCTGGACAAGATGTATGCGCTCGACCGGCGCTTCGACGTGGTCGCGCCGGATGTGCCGGTCGTGGAGGGCGCGGTATTTGACGAAGCGTTCGTGCGCGCGCACAGCGGGGAGATGGAGCGGGCGTATGCGCTTTTGGCGGATGAACGGTCGCGCGCTGTGTTTCTGGATACCGTCCGCTTCAAGCTGTCCGGCAGGCTGTGTTATCTGCGCGCGAGCGAAACCGATAAGGACGAGGCGTTCCGCGCCGTGCTGCGTCTTGGACCGGAGGAGCATTTCGCCGACCTGGGCGCTTATAACGGGGACACAATCCGCGAGCTGCTGCATTATACCGGCGGGCGGTTTGCCTCGGTCACCGCGCTCGAGCCTGACCGGCGCAGCTTCCGCAAGCTGTCCGCCTACGCGGAAGAACAGCTTGCGGGGGATATAACGCTGGAACAGGCGGGCGCATGGTCGGAGGATACGGTCTTGTGCTTTTCGGACCAGGCGGGGCGGCAGTCGCGCATCTCGCGTGCGGGCAGGGAAACAAGGATGCGCGCGCTGGACAGCGTGCTGCGCGGCAGACCATGCACCTATTTGAAAATGGATGTGGAGGGCGCGGAGCGGGAGGCGCTGCGCGGTGCGGCGCAGACCATCCGAAGCTGGCGGCCCAAGCTCAACCTTGCGGCTTACCATAGGAGCGGGGATTTCTTTTCCCTTGCGCTGCAGGTGCATGCGCTTTGTCCGGATTACCGGCTGTACCTGCGCCACCATCCGTATGTGCCGGCATGGGATACCAACCTGTACGCGGTCGGCCCATAAAACAGGAAAAGAGCGCTGCCTGCGGGCAGCGCTCTTTATATATGGTATGTATGGTTCATTCGCCTTCCGCGAGGCGATAGCCGACGCCTACCTCGGTGAACAGATATTCCGGCTCGGCGGGGTTCTTTTCGATTTTGCGGCGGATGTTCGCCATGTTGACGCGCAGGATCTGATTGTCGCCGCCCGCGCGGGGACCCCACAGCTCCTTAATAATGTAGTCGTAGGTCAGCACCTTGCCGGCGTACTTGCCAAGCAGGGCGACGATGCGGAATTCGCTCAGCGTCAAATGGACGTTTTCCCCTCGCACCAGAACCTGATGCTTGTTGTAGTCGATGGTCAGGTCGCCGACCGTATAGGTGCCGCGCTGGGCAATCTCGTCGTTGTCCGAGGTGGTGCGGGTGTGGCGGATCGCCGTGCGGACACGGGCCAGAAGCTCGGCTGTGCCGAAGGGCTTGGTCAGATAGTCGTCCGCGCCGAGGTCGAGCGCGCCGACTTTGTCATGCTCATGCGAGCGGGCGGAAACGACCACCACCGGCAGGCTGGACCAGGAACGCAGGCTGTTGAGCACCTCCAGCCCGTCCATGTCCGGCAGGCCGAGGTCCAGGATGACCAGATCGGGACAGTGGGAGGACAGCATGGACATCGCCTCCGCGCCGGTGCGGGCCTGTATCGTTTCGTAGCCGTTGGAATTGAGGATGGTAGAAATAAAATGCGAAATGCTCTTTTCATCCTCCACAATCAGGATTTTTTCTCGGATATTCATTTGGGTTCCTCCTCGGAAAGCGGCAGCAGGAAAGAAAATTCCGCGCCCGCTCCCATATTTTTTGCTTCCATAGTACCGCTGTGCGCGCGCACGATCGCCATGCAGACCGACAGGCCCAGACCCATATTGCGTTTCCCGTCTCCAGCGGGCGTTTCGTTGCGTTTCATACTGCCGTCAAACAACGTCGGCAGCTCCTTAGGGGGAATGCCTTTGCCGTTGTCCTGCACGGAAAAACAGGCGTATTTGCCATCCTGATGCACGGAAAGCAGAATATTTGTCGTCGTCTCCCCGTGGATCACCGCGTTTTCCAGAAGGTTGGACAGCACCTGCTCGATCAGGATGGCGTCCATGGGGACAAACAGGAGATCGTTCGGCGCGGCAACGCGGATGGAAACATCGGGAAACCGCTTGCGGAATTTCTGCACGACCTCGCCGAGGATTTCCTCCACGACCTCCGGCTGTTTGGTGATCTGGGCGCGCGCGTCCCCGATGCGGGTGATGGAGAGCAGGTTCTCCACCACGCGGATCAGCCACTGCGCTTCGTCGCGGGCGTCCTCCAGAAGCTGGCGCTGCTCGGCAACCGGCAGGTTGGGCGTTTCCAGAAGGGTGGAGGTGACGCCGACGATCGATGTCAGCGGCGTGCGGATATCGTGAGAAACCGAGCGCAGCAGATTGGCGCGCATTTTCTCTTTTTCGCTTTCCGCTCGAATCCGCTCCTGCTGCTTGAGCTTGGTGGTCATCGTACAGGTGATGAGCGAAACGCACAGCATGGTCAGGAACGTCAGCGGATAGCCGGACAGCGTAAAGTTGAACGCCCAGTATGGATAAGTAAAAATATAGTTGATGCCGATGACGCTGAACAGTGCGGCCAGAATGCCGAAAATATAGCCGGTCGTCAAACGTGAAACCAGCAGGACGGCCAGGACGAAAATCGGATACGCAAAGCCGTCGATGCTGTCGGCAATGCTTAAAATAACGCATAATTCGACCGCGCAGGCCAAAATGCCCGCGGTAACCGCAAAATCGCGCGCGGAAAAGGAAAAAAGCGGACTCCGATGCTTCGAGCTTTGCAAAACGGGACACTCCCTATCATCAATTGGGTACAAAAACATTATAGCAGAAAAGGTGTTAAAAATCTGTTAATATCCTTTACAAAATCTGAACGGGAAAAAGTTGCCGTTTGGCGGAAGATTAACAAATCGAAACGCGACCTTAGCAGCGGTTGAACGGGGTTATGCGGTATAATAAAGACAACAGAAAGGGATTCTGTGCAAGATGAAAAAGGGAGTGTTTCTAATGAGTAAAAATTTGCAAGAGTATCTGCAGGACAACGAGACCGTACTGTGGCAGGGGGAGCCCGCGGCGTTTCCGCTGATTGAAAACGGCAACAAGACCCGCGTGCTGCGCACCTGGCTGCTGACCGTTGTAATCATCGGCGGCCTGGTTGCGGCTTATGTTACGCGGAACAGCCAGTGGAATATGAACGTTGTAATCGGTATGCTGGTCATCGGCGCCGCAATCATTATCTCCCCGGCCTTTGAGCGTGCCAGCGTAAAGCGTCAGAAGTACTACATCACCAACCAGCGTGCGATCCTGGAGTTCGACGCCAAGACGTTCTATTCCATGAACCTGTCCGACATTGACGATTACAAGGTTGTCAGCGACGTGGCCAACGAGGACTGCGTGGTTCTGGGCAGCAAGGCGTTTGAAGAGATCAGCAAGCAGCTCCGCTGGAGAGCGTGCCATCCGATGATCGACCGTCAGAACACCACGAACCGGAACCGTGCGGAAGCGCTGGTTTTCTATGGCGTTAAAAACGCGGAAGCCGCTGTAGAGCTTCTGGAGGGCCGCGGCACGAGCCGCGCCGCGTAAGGCATTCAACTGATATAGATGGAAAAAGGGCCGCAGAGCATTCTGCGGCCCTTTTTGTCAGGAAATAAGAAAGGGATGACAATTGGCCGGTATTGTGATATAATTCCAAACATACAAGGGTTTGCTATCCGGAAAACGGCGTCAAAATTATTTTGCCGCCCCTGTTAGGAAGCAGAAAAATGGTTAAAATGATGAAATCAGGCGCCCGCAGCGCAGGCGCCTGAATAGTTGGAGGAGTTTGTTTGCTTTGGAGTGCTCTGCGCAGGGGAGACCTGCAGGCCGCGATCATCACGCTTGCGTTGTCGCTCCCCGCGGTCGTTTTATGCCTCACCGTGCATGAGGCCGCGCATGGGGGAATGGCCTATCTGCTGGGCGACCGCACGGCGCGCGATTCCGGCCGCGTCACGCTTTCGCCCCTGGCGCATATTGATCCGGTCGGTTTTTTATGCCTGCTGGTGTTTGGATTCGGCTGGGCGCGGCCCGTGCCGGTCAATATATCCAACTTTGAAAACAGGAAAGCGGGCATGGCGCTGACCGCCGCCGCAGGCCCCGCAGCCAATTTCATCACGGCGTTTTTTGCGTTTGCAGGGTATCTGGCGATCGGGGTATACCTGCTGGGGACGCAGGTTTTTGCATTAGGCGTAAACGGTGTTTATGTGCTGATGACCCTTTTGACCTCCGGACAGATCGCCGCGAACGGCATCGCGGCGTTCCTGCTCGTGCTGATGATCTTTTTGGGCTATACGGCGGTTTTGTCAGTGGGCCTCGGCGTATTCAACCTTATCCCGGTTCATCCGCTGGACGGGTCGCGCGTGGTTGACGCGTTCCTGCCGTTCTCCTGGTCGCTCAAGCTGCAGAAATACCAGAGCGCGATCCTGCTTCTGTTTGTTGCGGCAATCTGGTTCGGCTGGCTGGACGGGCTGATGCTGATGGCGGACAGTGCGGTCATCAACCTGGCGGCACGGTTTGTCGGACTGTTTTTATAGCAGGGTGCTGTCATGGATTTTCATTTGGAGAATTTTGATGGCCCGCTCGACTTATTGCTGCATTTGATCGCCAAAAACAAGGTCAGTATTTACGACATCCCGATCGCGGTGATACTCGATCAGTATATGGAGGTCCTGCATGCGGCCGAGGCGATGGACCTTGACGTCGCGGGGGATTTCGTGGCGATGGCGGCGCAGCTGGTTTACATCAAGTCGAAGATGCTGCTGCCGCGCCATGAGGAGGACGAGGAGGACGATCCCCGTGCCGGACTGGTCGAGATGCTGCTGGAATACCAGCGCCTGAAAGAAATCGCGCCGTATTTCCGCGAAAAAGGGGAAATCGGGCGGGACATCTTTGTCAAGCCGCCGGAAAACCTGGGGGAAGCGCCGAAAGAGTACCGCCAGTCGGTCAACGATCTGGTTCGGGCGGCCAACAATATGCTGCGCAAAGCCCAGCGGCGGATACCGCCGCCGGCGAGCGCGTTTTCCGGCATTGTCGGGCGGGAGCCTGTGCCGGTCGAAACGCGGATCACCGCGATCCTCCGGCGGTTTATCCGGTCGGTCCGCGTGCCGTTCCGCAGGCTGTTTGACGATGCGAAAAACCGCTCGGAGATCGTCGCGACCTTTCTGGCGGTGCTTGAGCTGTCCAAGACCCGCCGCATCCTGCTGGAAGGCGACGGAGAGGATATGGAGCTGACGCTTACAAACGATAAAGGAGAGAGTAACGTCTGATGACCGAACTCGAAGCCGGCCTGGAGGCCGTGCTGTTCGCCGCGGGGGACGCTGTGCCGGTCGACCGGTTGGCCGCAGCGCTGGAAGCGCCGCGCGGCGCGGTGCTTGAGGCCGCCGCAGCGCTGGAAAACCTATATGATTTTGAAAACAGGGGCCTGATGCTGCTGCGGCTGGAGGACAAGCTGCAGCTCTGTTCGCGTCCGCTGTATGCAGACGCGGCCCGTCGGGTGACCGAATCGCGCAAGCCGCCGTCCCTGTCTCCGGCCGCGCTGGAGGTGCTGACGATCGTCGCATACCGCCAGCCGGTGACAAGGGCGTTCATCGACCAGCTGCGCGGCGTGGATTCGGGCGGCACCGTTGCGGGGCTGGCCGAAAAGGGCCTGATTGAAGAAGCCGGACGTATGGATGTACCCGGCCGGCCGATCCTGTATCGCACAACCGAGATATTCCTGCGGACGTTCGCGCTCAGCAGCCTGAGCGAGCTGCCCGCGCTGCCATCGCTTGAGGAAAACGAACAAATGGAACTGGATTTGGACGGGCGGCAGCCTGAGGCCGCGTTGGAGGGACAACTGCAGATAGCGTCCCCGCCCACGCAGGCGCGGCCGGAGGAAACGGAGTGAAGCGGATATGACGGCGCTGCTTTGGATTTTGGCGGTGCTGCTGGGGCTGCTCCTGCTGATGCTGACCGTCTGCCTCCTCCTGCTCTGCGTCCGCACAGGGATAGAGGCCGTGGGCGTGAACGGGGAGGTCAGCGTAGAAATCCGGTACGGGCCGGCGCGTATCCCTGTCTGGCCGCCGCCGAAGCGAGAGGAAGCGCCGCCGCAGACTGCCGCGGCGCCGGCAAAACGCAAAAAAAAGCGGAAAAAATCCAAATACCGGTATTCTTTTCAGCGAGAGGAACTGGATATCGGTGAACTGGCCGGACTGGCCTTGACGCTGCTGAGCGAAATGACGGATACGCTCCGCATCAGCCGGCTGCGCGTGCGGGTGCGGATTGGAACGGACGACGCGGCAAAAACCGGACTCCTTTTGGGGCAGTCCGCGGCGTTGACCGGCATGATTGTACCGTTTTTGGAGAATACTTTTGAAATGAAAGCGTATCACGTCGATGTGGACGCGGATTTTGAGGCAGACCATACGGAATGGGCGTTTACTGTGTTTTGCTCCATGCGGCCGCTGCGCCTGCTGCTCGTGCTGCTGCGGCACGCAGGGGAGCTTTTCCGTCTGTATAAACGATTGATAAAGAAAGAAGAGGCGATAACAAATGAGTGAGCATCCTATCAGCAACCTGATGACCGAAACCATGGCGAAAATAAAGGAAATGGTGGATGTCAATACCATTATCGGCACGCCGATCACCACGGCGGACGGCACGACCGTGATTCCAGTCTCCAAGGTCACGTTCGGCTTTGCGTCCGGCGGCAGCGATTTTGCGCCTAAGCATATGCCGCAGGGCGCGCCGCTGGCCTTTGGCGGCGGAGGCGGCGCGGGCGTGACGGTATCGCCCGTCTGCTTCCTGATTATCGGCACGGACGGCAGCGCCAACATCCTCGGCGTGAACGCGCAGGCCTCGACAACGGTCGACCGTCTGGTCGAAATGATCCCGGGCGCGATTAACAAGGTTTCCAGCTTTGTGGAGGGCTACAAAGGAAAGGCAGGGCCAAAGATGGACCGAACGGCCGAAGCCGACGAATAATGCCGCATTTCCCGCAAAACCTACTCACACGAATGCTGAGTAGGTTTTGTTTTGCAGGGGAGATGTGCGAACATGAAGAAACTGTGGTGCGGGATACTGCTCTGTTTGCTGCTGCTGCCCGATTCGCGGGCGCTCAGCGCGCAGAGCGCGGTCGTGATGGACGCGGATACCGGCGAGGTGCTGCTGGAACAGAATGGCGACGCACGCCTGCCGATGGCGTCCACAACAAAGATCATGACCGCCCTTGTCGCATTGGGCGAGGGCGACCTGGATCGGGAATACACGGTGAAAAAGGAATATACCCGAGTCGAAGGCTCGTCCATGTACCTGCAGGAAGGGGAAACGCTGACCCTGCGGGATACGCTGTACGGGCTGATGCTGGAATCCGGCAATGACGCGGCGGTGGCAATCGCGGGCGAATGCGGCGGGTTTGACGTGTTTATAGAAAAAATGAATGCAAAAGCGGCCGAGCTTGGTTTGACGGATACGCATTTCGACAACCCTAACGGCCTTTCCAGCGAAACGCATTATACAACCGCGCATGAGCTGGCACAGATCACGGCCGCCGCCCTGCGCGATCCGGTGTTCCGCCAGATCGTATCGACCCAGAGCTATACGGTGGGACAGCGCACGTTGAGCAACCATAACCGCCTGCTCAGCATGTATGAAGGCGCGATCGGCGTCAAAACAGGCTACACCAAGGCGGCGGGGCGCTGCCTGGTGTCCGCGGCGGAGCGGAACGGACGCACTTTGATCGCGGTTACCCTGAATGACCCAAACGACTGGAACGATCATATAGAGCTGCTCGACGCAGGCTTTGCCCAATATGAGGAGATTACGCTCCATGAGGCGGGGGAGGAGGTCGCGGTGCAGCGCGTTTTCGGCGGGGATGCGGATACGGTCCCGCTCGTTGCGCAGCATACGCTGACAGCCTATGTCACGCCGGAGGAAAAGGACCGGATTGAGGCCGTGCGGTACGGCGATAAAATCTGCTATGCGCCGGTTGTCAAAAGCGCGGCGGCGGGACAGATCGAATACCGGATCGGCGACAAGGCGCTGGCAAAGGATACGCTGCTGTACGGCAGCGCCTCCATACTGGCGCCGGAGGAAAAGAGCCTGACCGAACGGATACTCGACCGGATATTCGGTGAAAAGGACCAATGACAGCATAGGAGGACAACTGTGGAGGAGAGACTGCAGAAAATTTTGGCGCAGGCCGGACTTTGCTCGCGCCGCGAAGCGGAAACATGGATACTGGACGGACGGGTGACGGTAAACGGCCATGCGGCGTCGCTGGGCGATCGGGCGGATATCCGGCGCGACCGGATCCAGGTAGATGGCAGGCCGGTCGGTCTTTCGGAGGAGAAGAAATACCTGATGCTGTACAAGCCGCGCGGCTATGTGACAACGCTCAAGGACGAGCGGGGCCGCAGGACCGTGGCCGATCTGACCCAGGGCTGCGGTGCGCGCGTGGTGCCGGTCGGCCGGCTGGATTACAATTCGGAGGGACTGCTGCTGCTGACCAACGACGGGACGCTGGTCAACGCGCTGACGCATCCGCGGCACGAGATCGAAAAGCACTACGAGGTGCGCGTGCGCGGCCGGCTGGATAACATCCCGCGCCTGGAAGAGCCGATGGAGATAGACGGGTATGCAATCCGGCCCGCGCAGGTCGTCATTCTGGAGCAGGACAGTGAAAGCGCGAAGCTGCGCCTTACGATTCATGAGGGGCGCAACCGACAGATCCGGAAAATGTGCGAGCAGTGCGGCCTGGAGGTACGAAGGCTGAAACGGGTGGCGGTGGGCGAGCTGCCGCTCGATCCGGCGCTCAAGGCTGGGGCGTGGCGTGAGCTGACGCCGGAGGAGGTCGCCTATTTGCGGGGCTTGGGTGCAATTTTGCAGGATTGATGCAAAATATCTTGCATTTCTGCGGCAAACCGCTTACAATAATAACGGCAAAAGCAGGCGATAATGCAGGAGTGAATGTCATGAACGATCTGATCAACAAGATTCAAAATGAATTGCCGGATTTTTCCAAAGGACAGAAGCAGATCGCGCGCTTCATCCTGGAGCACTATGACAAGGCCGCCTTTATGACAGCCAGCCGGCTCGGCGCTACCGTCGGCGTGAGCGAGTCCACCGTGGTGCGCTTCGCGACCGAGCTGGGATACGATGGATATCCGCATCTGCAGCGCGCCCTGCAGGAGATGATACGAAACAAGCTGACTTCGGTGCAGCGCATGGAGGTTTCCAGCGACCGCATGGGCGGCCGCGACGTGCTGCAGACCGTTCTTCACGCGGATATGGATATGATTCGCATGACGCTGGACGAGATCGACCGCGATGCGTTCCAGGGGGCGGTCGACGCGCTGACCGGCGCGAAACGGATCTACATTTTAGGCGTGCGCTCCGCGAGCGCGCTTGCCAATTTTGTCGGGTTTTACTTTAACCTGCTGTTTGAAAATGTCACGCTGGTCCATACCAACAGCGTCAGCGAAATATTTGAGCAGATCCTGCGGGTCGGCCCAGGGGATGTGCTGCTGGGCATCAGCTTTCCACGCTATTCCAAGCGCACACTGAGCGCCATGCGGTATGCGGGCGACCGCGGCGCGCGGGTGGTCGCGCTGACGGACTCGCACCTGTCGCCGCTGGCGCGGGTGGCGGATCATGTGCTGCTGGCGCGCAGCGATATGGCGAGCTTTGTTGATTCTCTGGTCGCGCCGCTGTCGGTCATCAACGCGCTGATCGTCGCGGTCGGCATGAGCCGGCGGGGGGAGATCGAGCAGACGTTCAACAGGCTGGAACGCATCTGGGAAGAATACGACGTATATGAAAAGCCGGAGGACGACGCGAATTGAACATAGTGGTAATCGGCGGCGGTGCGGCGGGCCTGATGGCGGCGGGTACGGCGGCTGAAAACGGCGCGCGGGTGACGCTGCTGGAAACAAATGAAAAGGTCGGCCGCAAGCTGTTCATCACGGGAAAGGGACGCTGCAATGTCTGCAATAACTGCGATATCCAGACGGTTTTGCAGAACGTTCCGGTCAACCCGCGTTTCCTGTATTCCGCGCTCGGCGGCTTTTCCCCAGAGGATGTGATGGCGTTTTTCACCTCCCACGGCGTGCCGCTCAAGACCGAGCGGGGAAACCGCGTTTTTCCGGTGTCGGACA
The DNA here is from genome assembly GCF_054658635.1 of Agathobaculum sp. TL06. NCBI lineage: Bacteria > Bacillati > Bacillota > Clostridia > Eubacteriales > Butyricicoccaceae > Agathobaculum > Agathobaculum sp. TL06. The sequence goes on along the minus strand of NZ_BAAGGY010000008.1, from coordinate 71,053 downwards.
AGGCCGCGGATATTATTGACGCACTTTTTACATGGATTAAACGTGTGGGAGTTATAATAAAGCATACGGCTGCGGATCGGCTCGTCATTGAGGCGGGCAGGCTCACGGGTGTGCAGGCGGGCGGCGCGTTCTATCCGGCCGACCGTGTGATCGTCGCAACCGGAGGGGTATCCTATCCGCAGACCGGTTCGACCGGAGACGGCTACCGCTTTGCAAAGCAGGCGGGGCATACGGTCGTGCCGCCCAATCCCTCGCTGGTGCCGCTGGTGACGCCGGGCGGCTGTGAGGAGCTGATGGGGCTCAGCCTGCGCAATGTGCAGGTGACAGTGTTTGAGGACAACAAAAGGATCTGGTCGGAATTCGGGGAGATGCTGTTTACGCATTTCGGCCTGTCCGGCCCGCTGATCCTTTCCGCTTCTGCGCATATGAGGCACTTTGGCAGCAAGGGCTATCATATCGAGATCGACCTCAAGCCGGCGCTGGATGAAAAGACGCTGGATAAGCGTCTGCTGTCCGATTTCGGGGCGCATAAAAACAGCGATTTCATCAACGCACTGGGCGGGCTGCTGCCCCGCAAGCTGATTCCGGCGGTCGTGCGGCTGTCCCAGATCGACCCGCATGCCAAGGTAAACGGCATCACCAGGCAGCAGCGCGCGGCATTGCTGCACACATTAAAGCATTTTCTGGTTGTGGTGTCCGGCAAGCGGCCGGTCGCGGAGGCGATCGTGACCTCGGGCGGCGTATCGGTCCGCGAAGTAGACCCCAAAACCATGGAATCCAAAAAGCTGCCCGGGCTGTATTTCGCGGGAGAGGTACTCGATGTGGACGCTTATACGGGCGGCTTCAATTTACAGATCGCGTGGTCGACCGGACGGCTGGCCGGCCTGTCGGCGGCGCGGCAGTAGGAGGGACATATGGAATACATTTCGGTTGCGATAGACGGGCCATCCGGCGCGGGGAAATCCACGGTCGCGCGGGCTGCGGCGGCGCGGATGGGATATGTTTATGTGGATACCGGCGCGATGTACCGTGCGGTCGGCCTGGCCGTGCGCCGCAGGGGAATTGCGGGCGAGGATACGGCGGGGATCATTGCGGCCCTGCCGGCGGTGGATATTTCGCTGGTTTATCAGGACGGTGTGCAGCATGTGCTGCTCAACGGAGAGGACGTATCCGAAGCGATCCGTACGCCGGAAATCGCGCAATATGCGTCAAAGGTCTCGGCCGTGCCGGAGGTACGGCGTTTTTTGCTGGATGTACAGCGGGATATGGCAAAAAACAGCAATATCCTGATGGACGGACGCGATATCGGCACGGTGATCCTGCCGGACGCTCCGGTGAAAATATTCCTGACCGCCTCCGCGGAAACGCGGGCGGAGCGCCGCTACCGCGAGCTGAAGGAAAAAGGACAGCAGGTGACGCTCGAGGGTGTGCTGGCGGACATACAGGCGCGCGACCGGCAGGATACGATGCGCGCGGTCGCCCCGCTTCGTCAGGCGGACGACGCGGTCCTGCTCGACACGAGCGCGCTCGATTTGGAGCAGAGCATTGCCGCGGTTCTGCGGATAATTTGGGAAAAGACGGAGAGATAATACATGAAACAGAAATATCACCGCTGGTTCCAATGGTTCGCGGTTCCCTTTGTGGCGCTGGCATTTCATATTTATTTCGGCTTTAAGGTCATCGGGCGGGAAAACATTCCGAAGGGCGGCTGTGTCGTCTGCCCGAACCATGTGCAGCTTTCCGACCCGCCGTTCGCGGCGGTGGCCCTGGGGCATAGGACGCCGCTGCGTCTGATGGCGAAAAAGGAGCTGTTCCGCAAGCCTCTGTTTGCCTGGCTGATCGCGGCGCTCGGCGCGTTCCCGATCGACCGCGGCGGCGTGGATATCGATGCGATCAAGACCGCGCTCGGTTCGGTCCGCGCGGGGCAGAAGCTGATCATCTTCCCGCAGGGTACGCGCGGCGCGTCCGAGGGAGACGCCAAAAAGGGCGCGGCGATGCTGGCGGTCAAAACGCGCGCGCCGATCCTGCCCATGTATATCTCGGAAAACAAAGGCTTCCGCTGCCGGGCAACGGTTATAATCGGCAAGCCGTTCCTGCCGGACGGAAAGGAAAAGGATTACGGCGCGATTGCGGACGATATTCTGCACCGCATCTATGCCCTGAAAAAACAGATATGAGCATTACAGTAGCAAAAACAGCCGGCTTCTGCTTCGGCGTGCGGCGCGCGGTCGAGCTGGCCGAGCGGCAGGCGCAGGCAAACGGCGTTATTTACGCGTATGGCGAAATCATCCACAATATGCATGAGATCGCGCGGCTGGAGCGCCAGGGGGTGCGCACCGCCCACACGCTGCAGGAAATACCGGACGGGGCAAAAGTCCTGATCCGCGCGCATGGCGTGCCGCGGCGGGTATATCAAACGCTGCAGGAGAAAAACTGCGAGGTGTTTGACGCGACCTGCCCGTTTGTGCAGAAAATACACCGCATTGTGGACGAACAGAGCCGCGAGGGACGCCATATCCTCATCCTGGGAAGCGCAGGCCATCCCGAGGTTGTCGGCATCCAGGGATGGTGCGGCGGCTCGGACGTACTCGAGAACGAAGCGCAGGTGCGGGCCTATTTGGACCGGCCGGATTCGACGGAAAGACCGCTGGCTGTTGTCGCGCAAACGACCGTCAATCGGAATCTTTGGAATATTTCAGTCGGTTTGATAAAAAAAAGGTGTACAAACCTCAAAATTTTTGATACAATATGTAAAGCGACGGATGAGCGTCAGTCGGAGGCTCGTCTGCTTGCCGGTGCGTCGGATCAGATGATCGTGATCGGCGATAAAAAAAGTTCCAACACAAAGCGGCTGTACGAGATCAGCCGCACGCTGTGCAACAATGTGCTTTATATCGAGGATGCCGCGGAGCTTACAACGCAGGGGCTCCGGAGGAATGGGCGCGTCGGGATCACGGCTGGGGCATCGACACCGGCATGGATAATTAAGGAGGTCAGTAACATGATGAGCGAAGAAACGAAAATCGAAAATGGTGAGGACTTTGCGGCAATGCTCGAAGAGTCCTTCAAAACCTTGAATACAGGAGAGAAAGTCACCGGTACCGTAGTCGCTGTATCCTCGACCGACGTACAGGTCGACCTTGGCGTAAAGCATACTGCGTATATCCCGCTGAGCGAGCTGTCGGACGACCCGAACTACGACGCAGCCGCAAACATCCACCCCGGCGATGAGATCGAGGCGGTAGTCGTGCGCGTCAACGACGGCGAAGGCACCGTGACCCTGTCCAAGAAGCGCGTTGACCAGCTCAAGGGCTGGGAGACCGTGGAAAAGGCGTATGAAGAGCATTCGGTCGTTGAGGGCATCATCATCGAGGAGAACCGCGGCGGCGTGGTTGCGACCGCTTACGGCGTGCGTGTGTTCATTCCGGCCAGCCAGACCGGCATCCCGAAGGATCAGCCGATGAGCCAGCTGGTAAAGACCAAGCAGTCTTTCTATATCACGGAGATCAACCGCCAGCGCAAGCGCGTGGTCGGCTCGATCCGCCAGATCCAGCAGGAAGCCCGCAAGGCGGCGGCCGAGCAGATCTGGAGCACCATCGAGGTCGGCAACGAGTATGAGGGTACGGTCAAGAGCCTGACCTCTTACGGCGCGTTTGTCGATATCGGCGGCGTGGACGGTATGGTTCATATTTCCGAGCTGTCCTGGGGCCGTATCAAGCACCCGTCCGAGGTCGTCAATGTGGGCGATAAGGTCAAGGTGTTCGTGATCGGCCTGGACAAGGACAACAAGAAGATCTCTCTCGGCTACAAGCGCGAAGAGGATAACCCGTGGAATGTATTCAAGTCCAAGTACGGTGTGGGCGATGTAGCGGACGTCAAGATCCTCAAGTTCATGCCGTTCGGCGCGTTCGCGGAAATCGTTCCGGGCGTTGACGGGCTGATCCACATCTCCCAGATTGCGGACCACCGCATCGCAAAGCCGGAGGATGTGCTCGAGGTCGGCCAGCAGGTCGAGGCCAAGATCATCGACATCAACGATGAGAAGAAAAAGGTTTCCCTGTCCATCCGCGCGCTGCTCACAGGCGAGGATGAGGGCGAAGACGAGGAATAATTCCCCCAGATGCAAAGAAGCACCCGCAGGGTGCTTCTTTTTTTGGATAAAAGTATTTTACAAATTAGTAAAATATAATGGAAATAATGATGAAAAATGATATAATAAAATGTATCAAAAATCGACATATTTCGACAATCTTATATTGCGGGGGAATACCTATGAAAAAAGATAATGAGCAGGTAGCACAACCTCAAAAGCTGTTGAAAAAATGGTTGTTACCTAAACTTATGATTTTGATTGCAGTTATTGTAATAGCGATCATGGCAGTGATTGGCTGGAGAAACTTGTTTTTTTCGGAAAGCAAAACAACTAAAATCGGTTTTGAGGATATTGGAGAATTGGCAACGCAGTCTGTTAGTTGTACAGAAGTGAATACGATTGAGGCTTCGCGGGATTTTTATGGGATCACGATTCCATTTACGCAAAGCAAATACATATATAGCTATGACGTAGAAATTAAGGCAGGGTTCAATTTTGCAGACATCGAATGGTCTGAACATAATAAAGTAATTGAAGTGCGATTACCAGCGGTAGAGATTACAAGCAGTACGGTTGACTTGGAATCGTTTAAAATCTATCATGAATCTGAAAGTATCTTTCGTCAGATTTCGATGGATGAGAATAACGAAGCACTCAAGACATTACAACAACGAGCCGAGGAGGATGCAGTTGCAAATGGACTCTTTGAAAACGCAAGAAGAAATGCGGAAAAGATTTTGACTGCATTTTTTGGAAACGAATATGATTTGAAGGAATATCAAATTAAATTTGTCGATCAATAGGAGTTTCTATATGAAAAAGGCAATATTGATTGCAGGTGGCGCGATTATTGTAAGTATCGTCTTGTTTTACTTCTATCTGTTTCTGACTGCATAAAACGAAAGTGAGAAGCGTTATAAAATAGCTTCTCACTTCTTTTTTGTTCCTCTGCCACATATACTGGCGCTAAAAAGGGGGCGTGTGGATGCACCGGCGCAGATACCGGAAAAAAGGGAGAAGAGCTGCGCTGCTGTTGCTGCTGGCGGTTGCGGCGGTGCTTGGCGTGCTGGTAACCATGCGGATGCATCGGGTGTTCATGGAATACGCCACCAATGTATGCGAGGACAGTGCGCTGCAGGAAATCAACAACCTGATGCAGGACGAAGTGTTTGACGACCCCGAGACGTATGAAAATATGGTCGTGCTGGAACGGGACAGCGAAAACCATGTCACGGCGCTTCGGACGGATGTGATCGCGATCGGCCAGATCAAGGCGCGGCTTGTCAACGGCCTGTTTGAACGGCTGGAGGACCTGGAGCAGACAACCATCGAGGTGCCGCTGGGTACGGTGTTCGCCCCCAATTATTTTACCGGCATGGGGCCGAGCGTGGATATCGGCATGGCGGGGCTGACGCAGATGTCGGCGGAGTTCATCAGTGCGTTTTCCTCGGCGGGGATTAACCAGACGCGGCATAATATCATCATTGAGATTCATGCGGGATTCCGCATCCTGACCCCGTTCGGCGGCGAGGACCGCGAGATTGTGACCAGCTATCCGGTGACGGATACGGTGATCGTCGGCACCGTACCCGAACGCTATGCCTATATTGATGATCTGGGCGGCAACCTGCTCGGGCGGGTGAGCGATTACAGCGGCGCGGCAGCGGGCGGAAGCGGGCCGCAGCTTTCGGATAATTCGTCGGAAAACGGAAAATAATACTTCCGAAACCGCGCAAAATTTGGTATACTATATTCTGTATTGGATCAAGAAGGGATGTTGGCATGGACGCGGGTAAACAGATCGCCGCGCTGCGCGAAAAGCTGCGGTATCACAATGAAAAATATTACGATCAGGACGCGCCCGAAATATCGGACTATGAGTACGATATGCTGCAGCGCGAGCTGAGCGCGCTTGAGGCCGCGCATCCGGAATTCGCGGACGCGGATTCCCCGACCCAGCGGGTCGGCGGCACGGCCTCCGGCCGGTTCGCCAAGGTGACGCACGCCTACCCGCTCGAGAGCCTGCAGGATGTATTCTCGTTCGACGAGCTTTCCGAGTTCTACGACCGCGTCGAGGGCGCGGTGGGGCAGGCGGAATATGTGGTTGAGTATAAGATCGACGGCCTTTCGGTCGCGCTCGAGTATGTGGACGGCGTGTTCGTCCGCGGCGCAACGCGCGGCGACGGGCAGGTCGGCGAGGACGTGACCGCCAACCTGAAAACAGTCAGGGATATCCCGCGCAAGCTGGAAAACGCGCCGCCGCACCTGATCGTGCGCGGCGAGGTATATATGAAAAAGTCCGTGTTTGACGCGCTCAACCGCGAGCTTGAGCTGCATGAAAAGCCGCTGCTCGCCAACCCGCGCAACGCGGCGGCGGGTTCGCTGCGGCAAAAGGACAGTGGGGTCACCAGGCAGCGCAAGCTCTCTATTTTCTGTTTTAACATCCAGAATAGCGACGAGCTGCCGCTTGCGAGCCACACGGAGTCATTGGACTATTTGAAACGGCTGGGCTTTCCGGTCAGCCCGCGCTATCCGGTCTATACCGATCCGGAGGATGTGCGGTGCGAGATCGAAAGCATGGGCGAAACGCGCGGCGAGCTGGATTTTGATATCGACGGCGCGGTGGTCAAGGTCAATGCGTTCGCACAGCGTGAAACGCTGGGTTCGACCGCCAAATTCCCACGCTGGGCGGCGGCGTATAAGTATCCGCCCGAGGTCAAGCAGACGCTTCTCAAGGATATCATCATCTCGGTCGGGCGGACGGGCGTTTTAACGCCCAACGCCGTGCTCGAACCGGTGCGGCTTGCGGGGACGACGGTCTCCCGCGCAACGCTGCACAACCGCGATTTTATTCGCCAGCTTGACGTGCGGGTGGGCGACACGGTATCCGTGCGCAAGGCGGGCGAGATCATCCCCGAGATTGTCGGCGTGGACACGGACAAGCGCCCCGCGGACGCGCAGCCCTATGAAATGCCGCGCTTCTGTCCGGTGTGCGGCGCGCCGGTGTTCGACGACGAGGAGGAGGCTGCGATCCGCTGCACGGGTGCGTCCTGTCCGGCGCAGCTTTTGCGCAACCTGATGCACTTTGCCTCGCGCGACGCGATGGATATTGACGGCTGCGGCGAGGGCAACCTGCAAAAGCTGATCGACGCGGGGCTGGTGCGCTCCGCCGCCGACCTGTACGACCTGACGGTTGAGCAGCTTCTGCCGCTCGGCAAAAAGGTGGATACCTGGGCCAATAATCTGATTAGCGGTATCGAAGCCAGCAAAACGCGCGATCTGTCGCGGCTGCTGTTTGCGTTTGGCATAAGGCATGTGGGGCAGAAAGCAGGCAAGGTGCTCAGCGACCATTTCGGCAGCCTTGACGCGCTGCTCGCGGCGCCGGTCGAGGAGATGACCGAGATCCGCGACATCGGCCAGACCACCGCGGAGAGCATCGCAGCATGGCGCGAGCTTGACCAGTCCCAGGAGCTGATCGAAAAGCTGCGTGCGCATGGGGTCAACTTCACCGGGGAAAAGACCGCGAAAAGCGATCTGCTCGCGGGTAAGACCATCGTCGCGACCGGCAGCCTGACGCTCTACACCCGCAAGGAGATCAACGACCTGATCGAATCTCTCGGCGGCAAGGCGGCGGGTTCGGTCTCCAAAAAGACGAGTTATGTCGTTGCGGGGGAGAACGCGGGCAGCAAGCTGCAGAAAGCGGCTGAGCTGGGCATTCCCGTGCTGACCGAGCAGGAATTCAAGCAAATGATAGAAAATGAAAATATAACACAGCAGGAGGAACTTTGACATGGCAATTTCGCGAAAAGAAATTGAACACATCGCGTCCCTTGCGCGTCTGGATTCGTCGGAGGGCATTTTTGACCGGCTGGCGGACGACATGCAGGGCATCGTCGGCATGGTGGACAAGCTGGCCGAACTGGACCTCGGCGATATCACCGACGTGATCGACACCGAGCGCAAGAACGCGTTCCACGAGGATGCAGTCATCCAGGAGTATACGCCGGACGAGCTGATCGAGCCGAACGCGCCGGATTTCCAGGCGGGCGGCGTAGCCGTACCGCGTGTGGTCGAGTAAAGGGAGGGACAGGAAAATATGGCACTTTATGAGAAAACAGCGGCCGAGCTGTCCGAACTGCTCGCGAAAAAGGAGGTTTCGGCGGTCGAGCTGGCGAAGGACGTGTTCGCCCGCACCGCAGCGGTCGAGGACAGGGTGCAGGGCTATGTGACCGTCACCGAGGAGGCCGCGCTCGCGCAGGCCGAGGCGGTGGATAAAAAGCGCGCCGCCGGCGAGGAGCTGTCCGCACTCGCGGGCATTCCGGTCGCGGTCAAGGACAATATCTGCACCAAGGGAACGCTGACTACCTGCGCCTCCAAGATCCTGTATAACTTCAAGCCGCCGTATAACGCAACCGTGGTGGAAAAGCTCGCCGCGCATGATGTGGTTGTGACCGGCAAGGCGAATATGGACGAATTTGCGATGGGTTCCTCGTGCGAGAACTCCGCCGCGCACCCGACGCACAACCCGCACGACCTGACCCGCGTGCCGGGCGGTTCGTCCGGCGGCTCGGCGGCGGTGGTCGCCGCGGGCGAGGTTCCGCTGTCGCTCGGCTCGGATACCGGCGGCTCGATTCGACAGCCCGCGTCGTTCTGCGGGGTGGTCGGCCTCAAGCCGACCTACGGCGCGGTGTCCCGTTACGGCCTGATCGCGTTCGCGTCCTCGCTCGACCAGATCGGCCCGTTTGCCCGTTCGGTCGAGGACGCGGCGATGCTGCTCGACGCGGTCACCGGCCATGACCCGCTGCATGACTCGACCTCGGTCAAGACCCCGTTCGAGGGCAGCGTGCGCGCAAACCTGAATGCGGATATCAAGGGCATGAAGATCGGTCTGCCCAAGGAATACTTCGGCGCGGGCATTTCGGATGAGGTGCGCGCGAGCGTGCTCGCCGCTGCTGAAACCTATAAGGGCCTCGGCGCGGAGGTGTTCGAAATTTCCCTGCCGCTGGTCGAGTACGCGCTGCCGGTGTACTACATCCTGTCGTCCGCGGAGGCGTCCTCCAACCTGGCGCGCTTTGACGGCGTCAAGTACGGCTACCGCACCCCGAACGCGGGCGACGACCTGATTGCGCTGTACACCAAATCCCGCTCCGAGGGCTTTGGCGCGGAGGTGCAGCGCCGCATCATGCTTGGCACCTATGTACTCTCGTCCGGCTATTACGACGCATACTACAAAAAGGCGCGCGCCGCGCAGCGCAAGATCAAAGAGGAATTTGCAAACGCGTTTGAGAAGTGCGACGTCATCCTGACGCCGGTCGCGCCAACCACGGCCTACGGCTTGGGCGCCAAGACCAGCAATCCGCTGGAGATGTATGCGGGGGACGTTTGTACGGTATCGGTCAACATCGCAGGCCTGCCGGGGCTGGTGCAGCCCTGCGGGTTTGACGCGAACAAGCTGTCGATCGGCATGCAGCTCATCGGCCCGCGCTTCGGCGAGCAGAAGCTGCTGAACGCCGGCCTTGCGTTTGAGCAGGCGTCGGGGCTCAGGAACATCATCGCGGCGCTGTAAGGGAGGAAACGACAAATGAAATATCAAGCTGTCATCGGCCTTGAGGTGCATGCGGAGCTTTCCACCAAGAGCAAGATCTACTGCTCCTGCTCGACCTCGTTCGGCGCGCCGATCAATACCCACACCTGTCCGGTCTGTACCGGTATGCCGGGCGCGCTGCCTGTGCTCAACAAGCAGGTTGTACACTATGCGGCCAAGATGGGCAAGGCGACCGGCTGCACGGTCAACCAGCTCTGCAAGGCCGACCGAAAGAATTATTTTTACCCCGACCTGCCCAAGGCCTACCAGATTTCGCAGTTCGATGTGCCGATCTGCGAAAACGGCGAGGTGTTCTTCTATGTGGACGGGGAAAAGAAGTCCTGCCGCCTTGAGCGCATCCATTTTGAGGAGGACGCGGGCAAGCTGCTGCATGACGAGATCGACGGTACGGTCGTGGACTTCAACCGCTGCGGCGTGCCGCTGATCGAGATGGTCACAAAGCCTGACCTGCACTCCTCGGCCGAGGCTAAGGAGTTCCTCGAAATGATTAAAACCACGCTGTCCTACCTCGATATCTGCGACTGCAAGATGGAGGAAGGCTCGATCCGCTGCGACGTGAACGTGTCCATCCGTCCGGAAGGCTCGGAGGAGCTGGGGACGCGTGTGGAGATGAAGAATATTAACACCTTCTCGGGCGCGGTGCGCGCGATCGATTATGAGATTGCCCGCCAGATCGAGGTCGTGGAAAACGGCGGCGAGATCCAGCAGGAAACCCGCCGGTGGGACGACGTCAAGCTCAAAAACACGGTCATGCGCACCAAGGAGGACGCGCAGGACTATCGCTACTTCCCAGACCCCGACCTGATCGCGGTTGAAATTTCGGACGAATGGATGCGCCAGATCGAGAGCGAGATTCCCGAGCTGCCGATCGCGCGCTATGAGCGTTACCTGAACGAATATGGCATGACCGCGATGGAGGCGCGCCTGATTTCGGACAGCTTTGCCAAGGCGGAGCTGCTCGACGCGGCGGCCAGGCAGGTCAAGCCCAAAGCCGCGGCGAACTGGATTTTGTCCGATATTTCCAAATACCTCAACGACAAGGGCGTGGAGCTGCCGGATACCAAGCTGACCTCGGATAAGTTGATCGACCTGGTAAAGCTCATCGAAGCAGGGACGATTTCGGGCAACGCGGGCAAAAAGGTGCTGCCGAGCATGTTTGAAACCGACGAAACGGTGGAAGCCATCGTCGAGCGCATGGGGCTCAAGCAGGTGTCGGACGAGGGCGCGATCCTCGCCATCGTGCAGGACGTGATCGCCAAAAATGAAAAGGCGGTCGCGGACTTCAAGGCGGGCAAGAACGTCACCGGCTTCCTGGTCGGCCAGTGCATGAAGGCCTCCAAGGGCCAGGGCAACCCGCAGATCATCAATAAGCTGATCACACAGGAGTTGGCGAAGCTTTGATAAAAAAGGATGCTGCAATTTGCAGCATCCTTTTTGCGTCTAGGACAGGTCCTGGAATTTTTTGTCCAGCGCGATACACAGGGTCAGGGTAGCGCAGACCTGCTGTTTTTCACGGCCTTTGTCAACCGCGCTATTGTATCGCACAGGGGAAGCGGTTATAATAGAGACAGACCATATTCTACAGAAAAAAAGGAGGAATTCTCTTTGCGTTTGGAGGAAACCCTGCGGACGCTGTGCGCGATGCCGGCGGTCAGCGGGTTTGAAATGCAGGCGGCGCAGGCCGTGGCGGCGTTGTTCCAACCATACTGTGATACGGTGGAAACCGACCGCAGCGGCAATGTGCTGGCCTATAGAAAATGCGGGAAAAAGCATGCAAAAACCGTTTTGCTGGACGCGCATCTGGACCAGATCGGCTTTGTAGTGACCGAGGTGCTGGAGGGCGGCTTTCTGCGGTTCGCTCCGGTCGGCGGCGTGGACCCGCGGATGCTGCTCGCGGGGGAGGTGACGGTCCTTGCGGACGAACCGCTGTACGGCGTGGTAGCCTGCATGCCGCCGCATCTGCTCAAGGCGGGCGAACAGGATAAGGCGGTGCCGGTCGATCAAATGCTGATCGACACGGGCCTGACGGATGCGAAAGACCGGATCAGGATCGGTACGCCGATCGTATTCGCCCAGAAGCCGGTGCGGCTGCTCGGCGGGCAGCTTTGCAGCAAATGTCTGGACGACCGCGCGGGTGTAGCTGCGATCCTGCTGGCCGTGGAGAAGCTGAAAAAGGTGAAAAAGCTGGGCTGTAATATCGCCGTGCTGATTAGCACGCAGGAGGAGGTCACCGGACTCGGCGCGCAGACCGGCGCGTTTGCCGTACAGCCGGAATATGCAATCGCGGTGGATGTGACGCATGGCAAAACGCCGGACGGCCCCGCGGACGGTGTGTTTGAGCTGGGCAGCGGCGTGGCGGTCGGTATGGGTCCGAACCTGCACCGCGGGCTGACAAAGCGGCTGATTAAGGCGGCCAAGGCCAATGACATCGGCTATTCGCTTGAGGTGATGGAGGGCAACACCGGTACGAACGCCTGGACCATGCAGACCGTGGCGTGCGGGATTGCGACCGCGCTGCTCTCGATTCCGGAGAAATACATGCATACGCCGGTCGAAGTGGTGAAGCTGTCCGATGTAGAGGCGACGGCCGATTTGCTCGCCGCGTTTCTGCGTGAGTTTGATGGGGAGGCCGAGGAATGACCGAGCTGCTGAAAACGCTGTGCGCGCTGCCGGGGCCGTCCGGCTGTGAGGACGCGGTGCGCGCGTTCGTGCTGAAAAAGGCAAAGCCGCACGCGGACGCGCTGCGGACGGATGCGATTGGCAATGTGATGGTATTCCGCAAAGGGAGAAAAGCCCTTGACCGTCCGGTCGTCGTGTGCGCGCATATGGACGAGGTCGGCGTGATCGTCAAAAAGATCACGGACGACGGTATGATTAAATTCGGCTTTGTCGGCGGGGTGGACCCGCGCGTCGTGATCGGGCGTCCGGTGCGCTTCGGGGAAGTGACGGGCGTCATCGGTATCAAGGCGGTGCATCTGACGACCGCTGCCGAGCGCCGGACCATGCCCAAGACCAGGGATCTGTATATCGACATTGGTGCGTCCAGCCGCGCGTCGGCGGAGGAGCGGGTGTCGCTGGGGGACTATGGTGTGTTCGACTCCCCAGTGGTTGCGTTTGGCGATGGGCTGATTAAAGCAAAGGCGATCGATGACCGCGTGGGCTGCGCGGCCCTGCTCAAGCTGCTGGAGGAGCAGCCGCCCATCGATACCTGGTTCTGCTTTACCGTGCAGGAGGAGGTAGGACTGCGCGGCGCGGCAAGCATGGCCTATGCGCTGGAGCCGGGCTTTGCACTGGTGCTGGAAGGCACGACCGCCGCCGACCTGGCGGAGGTAACGGACGGGAAAGCGGTCTGCCATGTGCGCGGCGGCGTCGTGCTGCCGTTCATGGATGGCGCGACGATTTACGACGCGGGCCTGTTTGAACTGCTGCGCGATGCGTGTGCAAAGCGCGGCATCGCCTGGCAGACCAAGACGCGCGTTTCCGGCGGGACGGACGCCGGACGCATTCACAAAAGCAGGGCGGGGGTGCGCGTCTGCGCGGCCGCCGCGCCGGTGCGGTATATCCATTCGCCGTCCTCTGTGGCGGCGGTATCGGACTGCGAGGCGGTGCTGGCCGCTGCGCGCGCATTTCTGGAAGATCTGGGAGGGGACGACGAATGAGCAAAGTTTTTGAGTTATGGAATACGGTCGGCGGCGCGTTCGGTCCGTCCGGCCGCGAGGATGCAGTGCGCGAAGCCATCGCCGCCATCGCGGGGGAATATATTGACGATATCACCACGGATGCGCTCGGCAATCTGATCTGCCGCAAAAAAGGCGCAGGCAAAAAGCTGCTGTTCGCCGCGCATATGGATTCGATCGGCGTGGTGGCGACCTATATCGACGAAAAAGGGTTTATCCGGTTTTCGCCGGTCGGCGGGCTGTTCAAGGGCGACCTGATCAATATTCAGGTCCGGTTTGCGGGAGGCACGCGCGGCGTGATCTCCTATGAGGAAAAAACGCCGTTCAAGGATATTACGCTGGACAACCTCTTCATTGATATCGGTGCGGCAGATCGGGCGGATGCAGAGAGACGGGTGCAGATCGGCGACTTCGCGGTGTTCGACGCGCCGCGCTTTGAACAGAACGGGGTGCTGTGCGGTCCGTATCTGGATAACCGTATCGGCTGCGTGACCCTGTTGCTCGCGATGGAGCGTCTGGCCCAGCAGGAAACCGAGAACGACCTGTATTTTGCGTTCACCGCGCAGGAGGAGGTCGGCCTGCGCGGCGCGGGCGCGGCGGCGTTCGCGGTGGAACCGGATATCGCCGTTGCGGTCGATGTGACGGACACAGGCGACCTGCCCGAGCGGAAAACACCCATGGCGGTCGATATGGGCAGGGGGCCGGCGGTCAAGGTCATGGACCGGTCGGTGATCTGCACGCCGGAGGTCTGCGCGGCGCTCGAACAGGCGGCCGCAGCCTGCGGTATCGACGTCCAGCGGGAGATACTGCAGTTCGGCGGCACGGACACGGCCGCGCTGCAAAAGACGCGCGCCGGCGTGCAGGCGGGCGCGGTATCCATCCCGACGCGGTATATCCACTCGCCGAGCGAGATGTGCGCGGTGTCCGACGTGGAGGCGGCCGCAAGACTGCTGGAAAAATTTGCGCTGCAAAAATAAACGGCAATTCCGCCGTGTAAAAGGAACCGCAGGGGAGCCGGCTGTATCGAGCCGGCCCCCTGCTTTTTACGCCCAACGTTTGGTTATTCGGCTGCTCTCTGCCCATAACCGGCAGGGCGGGTCGGTTTTTCGACAGGAAACAGCCGCCCTCCATTCGGCAAATATTGTACAGGGTATGTGATAAGATAGTCCCCGAACGGAGGTGGAGCATGGTCGTCTATCTGGATGTCCTGTTTGGGGTAAACGCACTGATGGATTATACGACGCTGCTCGCCGCGGCCAGGCTGGGCGGGATATCCGTCAAACGGAGGCGGCTGCTGGGGGCGGCAGCGGCGGGCGGCGCCTATTCGGTTGCGGCGATTCTGCTCCCTGCGCTGGCGCTGGCTCCACTGCGGATTTTGTCCGGAATCGGCCTGTGCGCCGCGGCCTTTGCCGGACAGCGCGCGTTCGCGCGCCTGTGCGCGCTGTACTTTGTCGTCGCGGCCTCTTTCGCGGGGCTTGCGGCGGCGCTCGGTGCGGCGTCCGGCCGGCAGCTTTTGACAGGGGCGGGATACTATGCCGCTGTTCCGCTGCGCGTTCTGGTTTTAGCCGCCGCAGCCGGTTACGCGGTCAGCGGAATCCTTCTGCGCGGGGATGCGCTGCATGGGCCGATCCGGCGGGAGGTGGAGACGCTGCGGATCTGCTTTGCGGGAAAGGCGTGCGAGCTGCGTGTCCTGCATGACACCGGAAACGGGCTGTTTGAACCGGTTTCGGGAAAACCGGTGGTCGTGCTGGATCGAGCGGCCGCTGTGGAACTGCTGGGAGAGGCAGGGCGGCCGCTGCGGGATGACACAATGGCCGCATCGGAGGCGCTTGCCAGACTCCCGCCCAGGCTGGCAGGCCGGTTTGGGCTGCTGCCGTACCGCGCGGTGGGTACGGAGAGCGGCCTGCTGCTGTATTTCCGTCCGGACAACGTGTGCCGTGCAGATGGGAAACCGCTGGATTGCGTCTGTGCGGTTGGGCCGGATCAGATCGGACAGGGTGCGTATGACGGATTGATCGGTGTATGAAAGGGAGAGAAGCATGATATTCCAATGGATCATCAGAAAGCTGAAGAGCCTGTTTGCAAAGCAGCCGGTTTACTACATCGGCGGCAGCGAAGTGTTGCCTCCGCCGCTTTCCGCAGAGGAGGAGGCCGCCGCGGTGCTGGCCTGCCAATCCGGAGACGAGCAGGCCAGAAATACGCTGATCGAACACAACCTGCGGCTTGTCGTGTTTTTGGCGCGCAAATTTGAATCCAGCGGCGTGGGGACGGAGGACCTGATTTCGATCGGGACAATCGGGCTGATCAAGGCGGTCAGCACCTACCGGAGCGATAAAAACGTCAAGCTGGCGACCTATGCGTCCCGCTGCATCGAGAATGAGATATTGATGTATCTCCGCAAAATCGCGGGCCGCCGGACAGAGGTTTCGTTTGATGAGCCGCTTTCCTCGGACTGGGATGGCAACGAGCTGCTGCTGTCGGATATCCTGGGTACCGAGCCGGACAGCGTGATGCGGCCGCTGGAGGACGATGTAGACCGTACGCTGCTGCTGCGCGCGCTGGAACGCCTGCCGGCGCGGGAGCGGCAGATCATCTCCATGCGGTTTGGCATCAATATGCCGGAGGCCATGACGCAGAAGGAGGTCGCGGACCTGCTGGGCATTTCGCAGAGCTACATATCAAGGCTGGAAAAACGGATTATCGCGCGGATGCGGAAAGACATCCTGAAATGGGTCTGATGCGGGTGCTTGATTTCCCGTTTATCCGAAATTGGACAATGCGCGGCGCATAGAGATAAAAGCAGGAGGGCCGCCGCAGGGCGGTGTCTCAATATATACGGATGGGAGGCGGCATATGAATCTGAAAGTGCGGCTCAGGAACCCGATATTCTGGATACAGCTTCTGCTGGGGCTATTCGCCACGGCGTTGGCCTATGCGGGGCTGACAGCCTCGGATATGACGACATGGGGCGCGGTCTGGGAGGTGCTGAAAGGAGCGTTCACCAATCCCTACTGCCTGTTCCTGATGGCGTCCAATATTTGGGCGGCGCTCAACGACCCGACAACCGCGGGGATAACGGACAGCGCGCGGGCGAAAAACTACAAAAAACCGTCATAGGGCGGCGGTAAAAAAGCAGGCGGTCGTTAGACCGCCTGCTTTTTCCTGTCAAAGTGGGGCAAAGCCGAAATAGCTGAGCAGGCCGTTGTAGATCCCCTGGGCAAAGCCGTAAGGATCGTCGCGCAGCTTTTGGGCGTCCTCGGCGTTGCTGAGGTAGGCAAGCTCGACCAGGATCGCGGGCATGGAGGTGCGCCGCAGCACGAACAGACTGGGATTCAGCCGGACGCCGTTATCCTTGGTGCCGACGCGCTCGACAATGCCGATCAGGACATGCTGTGCAAGCCAGTAGGACTGCGTATTCTGCTGAAAAACATAGACCTCCGTGCCGTTGATGGCCGGATTGACGTTGGAATTGCAGTGGATGCTGATAAAATAATCGGCAGGCCAGCTGTTTGCCATGCGCACGCGCGCGGCAAGGCTGCTGGCGTTGCTGGTGCCAAGTATTTCGTCAGGGGAATTGCGGCTCAGGCGCACCTCGAAGCGAGGATCGGCGCGGAGCAGGTCGGCCAGATATACGCCGACGATAAAATTGACGTCCTGCTCGCGCAGGCCGTTGCCCTCCGCTCCGGTGTTGGGGCCGCTGGGATTATGCCCCTGGTCTATAAAAATGCGAATAGCCAATTGATCACACTCCTTCGGTTCAGTTTATTCCAGCACGGTGGCCGTCGGTGCCGGAAAAGAAAGAATGCCGCCGGATTCCTTGACGGGGGTCCGGTAAAAATGCTATGCTGTAGGGGGGAGCAGGAAAGGTTTGGATAGCGGGAAGCCCGTTTTTTCATAAACCAAGGGATATTGCGGATCCGGAAGACAAAATTATGACCATACCCGCAGGAGCGGGATAAAGGAGCCTTATAAAATGATGACAGAACTGGATCAGAGCTATGTGGACCGCATCATACCGGCGCGGGCTGCGGAGGCGAACAAGAATGATTTTGGCCGTGTGCTGTGCGTCTGCGGCTGTGCGGGATATACCGGAGCGGCTTATTTTGCCGCGCAGGGAGCGGTGCGTATGGGAAGCGGCGTGGTGACGCTGGCGACGCCGGAGCGCGCCTGGCCCGTGCTCGCGGTCAAGCTCAATGAGCCGGTCGTCCGGCCGATGCCGTGCGGCGCGGATGGGATGCTGTCGCGCGAGGCGCTGCCGGCGCTGCTGTCGCTCGCGGAAAAGGCGGACGCGCTGCTGATCGGCTGCGGCCTGGGGCGGTCTTACGCGGTTGCGGAAATTGTCGTGACATTGATCGAAAATGCAAAATGCCAGATTGTTCTGGACGCGGATGGCATAAATGCGCTGACCGCGCATAAGGATATACTGCGGCAGGCGGCACAGCCGGTCATCCTTACGCCGCACGCGGGGGAATTCGCCCGCCTGTCCGGCCTGGAAAATCCGCAGCCGGGCGAGTTGACGCTGTTTGCCCGCAAGATGGGCTGCATACTGCTGTACAAGGGACACCGCACGCTGATCGCGGCGCCGGATGGCAGGCTGTACCGGAACCATTCGGGAAATCCCGGCATGGCGAAAGGGGGCAGCGGGGATGTGCTTGCGGGTATGCTGGTTTCCCTGTGCGGACAAGGGCTGGATCCTGTGGACGCCGCCTGTGCGGCGGCCTGGCTGCATGGACGCGCAGGGGACATGGCGGCCAACGCGCGCTCGGAGTACGGCATGACGCCGGACGATTTGCTGCGCTTCCTGCCCGATTTGCTCAAACGGTATAATACGAGGGAGTGGTGATCTGAAACAAAGGCTATGTGCGGCTGCGCTGGCCCTGTGCCTGCTTTCCGGCTGCGGCGCGCCTGCGGCGGATGGGGAAAGTGTGCGCGAATATTTCAGCGCGCTGACGGGATTTGAGGCGCATATCAAAGTTTTATCCGATTTAGAGGATTCCGTGCTGGAATATGAGATGGATTATGTTTATAATAAAGAAGATGCGGACACGTTCACGATCACCGCGCCGGAATCCCTGGCGGGGATTGGAGGGCGCATTGCCGGAACGGACAGCGGGGAGTTTTCCCTGCAGTACGACGGCATGGTGCTGGACGACGCGATGCCGCAGCGCACCGGACTGACGCCTGCGGACGGGTTGTTCTGCCTGCTGTCCGATCTGCGCAGCAACGAGCCAGAGCAGCAATGGACAGAACAGGCTTCGGGGACCGAGCTGCTCGTTCTCCGGTATGCGGAGGACGGTACGGATGGCAAAATAGAAAAACAGGTATGGCTGACCGAAAACGGACGGCAGCTCGTCTGCGCGGAGCTGTATGCGGACGGAGAACGGGTGCTGACCATCCAGGTCATGTCGTATCAGGAAACATAAATTTGGGGATGAGCAAAGAATGGAACCGAGCAAGCACCGCACCTGGGCGGAAGTAGACCTGGGTGCGATCGAACGTAATTACCGTGTAATCTGTGCGCAGGCAAAAGCGCCGGTGCTGTGTGTGGTAAAAGCGGATGCGTATGGGCATGGCGCGGTGCAGGTCGCGACACGTTTACAGGAGATCGGCGCGCCGTATTTCGCCGCCGCGACCGTGCCGGAGGCGGTGGAGCTGCGCGAAAACGGTATCCACAAGCCAATTTTGATTCTGGGATATGTGGATGAGGCCGATATGGATACCATTGCCCGCTGCCATATCACGGCGCCGGTCTATGATACCGAAACCGCGCGCCTGTTGTCAGAGGCCGCCGTGCGCACGGGGGAGAGGATCGCGGTACACTACAAGCTGGATACCGGCATGACGCGCCTGGGTTTTTCGGCATGGGACACGGAGCGGACAATAGAGCAGATTTTGCGGTGTTCCAATCTGGCTGGGCTGGATTCCGAGGGGATTTTTACACACTTTGCGGTTTCCGACGTACCGGAGGGCAGGGTGTACACGGCGCTCCAATACCAGCGATTTAAAGCGGTATGCGACGGCCTGCGACAGGCCGGACTCGACCTGCCTCTGCGGCATTGCGCCAACAGCGGCGCGATCCAGAATTATGAGCAGACGCACTGCAGCATGACGCGGGCGGGCATCATCCTGTATGGATACCGGCCGGACGCCTCTGTGCTGCCGGTGCTCGATCTCAGGCCGGCCATGACGGTCAAGGCGCGCGTAGTGCAGGTCCGCGATATCCCCGCGCATACGACGGTCAGCTATGGCCGCACCTTTGAAACGGATGCGCCGGCACGCATTGCGGTCGTTTCGATCGGCTATGCGGATGGATTCCTGCGCACCGGCTCCGGCAAGGCGCGGGTGGTCATCAATGGACGGAGCACGCCCGTGCTGGGACGCATCTGCATGGATATGTGCATGGCGCTCGTCCCAGAGGGAGAAAGCGTGCGGCGCGGGGACGAGGTCGTCGTATGGGGCGCGGATACCTGGACGGCGGAGGACGCGGCTGCGGCGGCCGGCACGATCTCCTACGAGGTGGTGTGCGGCATCAGCCGGCGGGTACCGCGTTTTTACAGGGGCTGACAATCCGCCTGCGGTCCGCATAGGATGAATCGGGGAAAATTCCCTGACCTTATGCCATAGTTTTTTACACGACTGTTATATTTTCTTGTGGCGTGGGGAAAATAGGTTTGCGGACAAACCGCAAATCTATTTCATCGGAGAGTGAACCAAAGTGGATACCAGCATCAAACGGGGAGATATTTACTATGCCGATCTCAGCCCGGTGGTCGGCAGCGAACAGGGGGGCATCCGTCCAGTACTTATTGTCCAGAATAATGTGGGCAATCGGTACAGCCCGACGGTGATTGCCGCCGCTATCACATCGCAGGTCAACAAGGCCAAGATGCCGACCCACATCACGCTTGGTGCGCCCAACTACGGACTGACCAAGGATTCCATCATCCTGACCGAACAGATCCGGACGCTGGATAAAAAGCGCCTGCGCGAAAAGATGGGCTCGCTCGATGAAAAT
The DNA here is from genome assembly GCF_054658635.1 of Agathobaculum sp. TL06. NCBI lineage: Bacteria > Bacillati > Bacillota > Clostridia > Eubacteriales > Butyricicoccaceae > Agathobaculum > Agathobaculum sp. TL06. The sequence continues at coordinate 50,663 of NZ_BAAGGY010000008.1, read as the reverse complement.
GCGATGCGCCATGTGGATGAGGCTCTGGCCGTCAGCTTCGGCTTGGGATCTGTACAGGGCTGAACGTCATATTTGCAGGCAAAAGCGCGTATCCTATTATTGGATACGCGCTTTTTTACGGGAGGGGGGGAGCGGCGGTGCAGGCAGAGGTTCGGTTCCGCGGCAGTGCGGTAGGCAGGCTGGAATGGCTGCCCGACGCTTACGGGGTGCGGATTGTTTTGGACTGTGCGATTCCCTGCGGCCTGCTGCTGCGCTGCTATGCGGCGGCGGATGGAGCGAAGCCGCTGCTGGTCGGCCTGCCGGAACCGGTCGGAGGACGGCTGCGGTTGACGCGGCATTTATCCAGAGAAACACTGAAGGCGGCCGGATATGCGGACCGGCTGCCATCCGACTTTTATCTTTCCGCCGGAGGGGAAGAGGAGGGCGGCCGGCAGTCCGTGTCTCAACAGGACGCTTCAGAACAGGCGCCGCCTCCGGACGCACGGCAGACAGAAAGGCAGTTATGGACAGGGGATGTGGTGCTGGATAGCCTGGTGGAGCGCGGCGAGCTGAAAGCGGAGGCTGCGGAGGGGACGCTCTGCCTGCGCTGTCCCTTTGCGCCGGACCGGCCGTTCCTGCTGGCGCCGGCATTCGTGCTTTGCACGGTGGAAAACGGGGAGGCGGTGCTTCGCTGGACGAAAAAGGACGCAGCCGGAAAGGCTGCGTCCGAAGAGATCACTTGACGATCGTTTTGGCTTCCATGTAGTAGCGCTTTTCGTGCGCCTCTCCCATGGAGAAAGTTTTGCGGGGAAGCACACCGTCGAAAATAACGCCGCGGAACAAATCGTTTTTGGCAATATCGGGCAGGATAAAGCCAAGATTGCCGGATTTTTCGGCGAGGGCGGTCACAACATCCGCGCCGTGGATGTAGTCGATCTTGGCCGAGGGATGCGCGTCCAGATATGCGTCAAGGCCGGTCTGGATGGTCGCGACAGGGATGGACCATTTGGGATTCTCGACAACGAATACGCCGGAGCGGTTTTCCGCGCGGAAGGGATAATAGTGCGCGGCGGCATCTGCCGGCGCCTGCTCGGCGACATAGGCCTTGCAGCCCTGGGATTCGTAAAATGCTGTGAGACTGCCGAACAGCTCGTCGGCCTCCACACCGAACAGGATGCGGTGGATCGGTTCGATAATCAGGCTTTCGTCGTGGATATTGACCACTTCGACCAGGGCGTAACGCGCGGGGTGGTTCTGCTGCTCCTCGGTGGACAGGCCCTTTTTCGTTTCCTCCCAGTATGCCTTTGCGGTCGCCATGGAGTGGTTGCCGTCGCCGACCGCATAGGGCAGGAGCGCCTGTGCGTCCGTACAGCCATACTTTTGATTGAAAGTGGCTCGGTCGCAGAGCGCTTCAAGCCCGGCCTCGACCGCGTCGGTTTCCGCGCCCTTGGGAATGAACCAGCCGGTGATATGGCCGCCGTTCTGCATCAGATCGGTGTCGTAAATTCTGTCAAACGAAGCGGTTTTCTCAAAGAGCGGTTCGATGATCGCGCGGTCGGGATCGTCGATCAGGATCATGATGTGCGGCAGCTCCATGCAGGCGCCCTGGCGTACCTTGAGACGCGGCGGGATGCGCTCGACAACGGTTTTTTCCGTGGGACGGATCAGGGAAGCGGAGCCGGGCGTGTATTCATACGCCTCAAGATCCATGGCAAGCACGATTCCGCGCCGCGGGCAGGCGCCGCCGGACCAGCGTTCGGTCAGGATAATGCCGGCGGGAAGCGTTTGCAGCGTTCCCTTCTCAATGTAGCGGCGCATGGTCTTATGAATGGTTTCGGTGCGCGCTGCAACGTCCGCCTCTTCCAGATAGACTTCCGGCAGGGTCAGACGCAGCGTGGAGGGGGCGTCTCCGACGATGCGGTCGGTCTCCGCCCAATATTCGGGCTGCGAGGTATATTGATCACAGGCGATGACCGCCCACTTGGAAAGGTCGGTCCCTTTTTGGGGCAGCATGATTTCGGGAATACGGGTGCAACGGTTTGCCATGTTTTGTCGTTCCTCCTCACAAAATGTTGGAATGATTCCAGTATAGCAGAAAAACGGTGTGCAGGCACGTCTTTTTGCAAATTTATTCCGGAGTTTTTGCAAATCGATAAAGCGGGTTTCGCATAATGGATAAATCCGTGTGGATCGGAAAAGCAAAACAGGATAAACTGTACAAACAACCGACACAGCGGATACCCTATTGACAAGGTAGGGATATGTGGTAAACTAAAATAAATAAGCAAAGGCTAACTGTAAAAGGGAGGCCTGCGGCAAATGCAAATGGACGGGGCGGAAGCCCCGATGGTAAGACAGGACGGTTAAGAGAGGAGTTGCCATACGGGAAACTGCAAAGGATGCCAGGGCTGCTGCGGCGGCTGCGGAAACGGTTTGTCCCTGTTTCGGGAGGAGCTGGAGCTGCTGCGCTGCTTTGCGCAGAGTCCGTTTCTGCCGGTCGCGTGCGCGGCAGGGACGGCGGAGCCGGTCTACCTGGAAAACGGGCGGGACAAGACGGGAAAATATGCGGCGGCGATCGCATTGCTGCAGCGAAAGGGGCTGATACGGGTGGATTATGACATCCCCTTAAAAAATTTTTCTTATGACGGGTACGAGGCGTATCCCTGCAAGGGCAGCATGGCGCTGACGGCAAATGGGATACGGGTGCTGGAGGTGCTCGAAACACAGGGGGTTACGGGAGAAGAACTGTGAAAAATAAGCGCGGACAGACGCGTTTTGACCACGCTGCCGGACTGCGGGGCGCGCTTGCGGAAAATGGAGGAAAGACAAGGATTTGCTTGACGAAAGCACCAAGATACCGTACAATAGTATTGAAATATTTGTTAGGATTTACAATCCACAGGAGGAAAACGGCTCATGTTGAAATTCAAAGCGATTGGTGTCTCGGAAGGTCTTGCGCACGCGAAAGCGCTCGTTATCAAAGAGGCGGATTTAACGGTCGTAAAAAACAGCATTACGGATGCTGCCGCTGAGCAGAAACGGGTAATGGATGCCGTGGAGCATGCGAAAAAGCAGATAGAGCTTCTGCGGGATGAGGCGGAGAAGAATATCGGCGCGGCCGAGGCGGAAATCTTTGACGCGCATCTGCTCATGCTGGACGACCCTGATTTTGTGGAAGGCATCACCAATCTGATTGCAGATGAAATGGTTTGCGCAGAATATGCCTGCTTTGTCAACTGCGAGAATTTCCAGGCCATGTTTCGGGCGATGGACGATGAATATATGCAGGCGCGCGCGGCGGATATCGGCGATATCTCCCAGCGCATCCTGAAAAACCTGAAGGGGATCGCGGACAACGCGATTGACTCGATCTCCGAGCCGTGCATCATTATTGCCAACGACCTGACGCCGTCGGATACGGCAAAGATCGGCTCCAAGCCCGTGGTGGGCTTCGTTACGCGTATCGGCGGACGGACCAGCCATTCCGCGATTATGGCGCGCTCCATGGGCATCCCTGCCGTAGCCGGCGCCGGTGACAAGGCGGATGAAATAAAGGATGGCGACGAGCTTTTGCTGGACGGCGCGACGGGCGAGATCGTCGTGTCGCCCGACGCGGAAACACTGTCCCAGTTTGAACAGAAGAAAAAGGCAGAGGATGAGCGCCGGGCGATGCTGGCGCAGTTTAAAGACCGTTCGGGCGAAACGAGCGATGGCCGCCGTGTGATCGTGGAAGGGAATATCGGCACACCGGAGGATGCGGTGCGCGTTGCCGAGCTGGGCGGCGAGGGCGTCGGCCTGTTCCGTTCGGAGTTCCTGTTTATGGACCGCGACGACCTGCCGAGCGAGGAGGAGCAGTTTGAAGCCTACAAAAAGGCTTGCGAGACGATGGCGGGCAAGCCGGTCATCATCCGCACTTTGGATATTGGCGGCGATAAGGAAGTTCCCGCGCTGAACCTGGAAAAAGAGCAGAATCCGTTTTTGGGCTACCGCGCGATTCGCATTTGCCTGAACCAGACCGATCTGTTTGTGACCCAGCTTCGCGCGCTGCTGCGCGCCGCGCAATACGGCGACCTGCGCATCATGTTCCCCATGATCTCCTCCATTGAGGAGATACGCAACGCCAAGCAGGTGCTCCAGCAGGCCAAGGACCTGTTGGATGCGGAGGGTGTCGCCTATAACCCGAATGTCAAGGTCGGCATCATGGTTGAAATTCCGGTAGCGGCTGTTTGTGCGGATATGCTGGCAAAAGAAGTGGATTTCTTCTCCATCGGCACAAACGACCTGATTCAGTATTCCTGCGCGGTGGACCGTATCAATGAAAAAATATCCTACCTGTACCGCCCCCTGCATCCGGGCGTGCTGCGGCTGATTCATATGACTGCGAAAGCGGCAAATGAAAACGGCATCGAGGTGGGCGTCTGCGGCGAGATGGCCGGTACGCCGGGGATGGCGCCCGTTCTCTGCGGACTCGGCGTGACCAACCTTTCGATGTCGGCATCGGCGATGCTGGCGGCGAAAGCCGATCTTGCGGCGCATTCCTTTGCGGAATGCAAGGAATTTGCCGAGCGCCTGCTGCGCGCCGCGAGCGCTACGGAAGCAGAGCAACTGTTTGCCGAGTGGCGCGCATGATCCAATAAGCAAAGAGCGCTGTTTCCTTCACCAAAGGAAACAGCGCTCTTATTATTTTCAGGACTTAGCCCTGGTTAGCCAGATTCTGCTCGTAGGATTCGATCATCTTCTTGACCATCTGGCCGCCGATCGAGCCCGCCTGGCGGGAGGTCAGGTCGCCGTTGTAGCCCTGCTTCAGGTTGACGCCAACCTCTGCTGCCGCCTCCATCTTAAAGCGGTCCATTGCAGCGCGGGCTTCCGGTACCATACCCTGATTAGAACCATTTTTTGTGTTAGTCATGATTGTTCTCTCCTTTTCGATTTGGTTTTTTGTTTAGTGGGTTTTGCTGATAGTATCTTGTGCGGCAAAACGCATGATATGACTTGAAATTGCTGCTCTGCATGGAAAAAGCTGAGTGATTTGAACGAAAAAACGGAAAAAAACAGTTTTAATGTGCGAATTATCCGTTTGTGTTTTGCCATGCCGTCCGTATGAATATGTGTGAAACGCCGCACCGGATACCGGTGCGGCGGCAAAATGCAGCAGGTTCGACGGAAAAGCGGCGGGCGTATCCACAACAGCGGTCGGGGCTGTGGTAATGGAAAAACGGGACAGAAAAAGCTTGGCTGTTGGGGAGAAGGCGTTTCCGTCTATATATCGACACCGCGGAATAAGGGGCTTTCAATTGCGAGGAGGTCGTCGATCGCAATGACAGTGCCGTCCATCAATAGCAGCTTTCTTTCATGCTCGTTAAACCTTTTGATTGTGCCGGATACGGTGGCGCAAGCGCCGCCCTCTTTTTTTCTGTCTGGGATGAAATAGGTGGCGGCGATATGCGGATGCTGACCGGCACGCTCCCGCAGGAACCGTAGCCGCCTGTCGATCACGGCTTTTTCGTTTTCGTCCAGATCAATCTTCCGGTCGGTGAGCCGCGCGGTTTCCTTGAGCGCATCGCCATGCCCTGTCAGCGCGGCGAACGGGGCGAACTGCGCGGCACGGTCCAGCATTGGCATGGAGGGATGCTTCAAAGACCTGTGATGCGGCCGTTTGAGGATATCGTCATACCGGCGGCTTTTGTCCGACTGCCCATAACGGTTTACGCCTTTCACGCCCGATGCCCTCCAATCTGGCAGTTGCGCTCCCTCGCGGTAGCGGATTCCTGCAGGCTGGCGCCTTTCAGGATCGCGTTTTTGCCATGCTTGCTTTTGATGGATAACACAGCCTGCTGCATTTTTCTCTCCCGCGCCAACAGGGCGTTTTGCTGCCGGCGCCGCTGCGACAATACGCTATAATCGGTGAAAAGGTCGAGCTGCTCGAAAGCCGGCCGGTGCGCCGCCGCGTCTTCTTCAAGCACATGGTTTGCGGACAGGCAGATTCGCCGTATGGTAAGCGTTTTGTTTACAATGCGGTCGTACAGCTCCAGAACGGCATTGGCGATAAGCTGCGCGGAGGAGGTATGCCGGTCCAGGTTGGCAGTTCCGTGCGCATGCTTGGGGATTGCCCGTCCATAGCGGTCTGCGGTGACTGCGCCGTGATACGCCTGACGCGTTTCAGGGCGGGCAAGATTTTCCCGATCATATCCGACGGTCAGGACGATCTGGTCGATGACGAGCCTGCGCCCGACCAGGTCGAGCGCGAGCAGGTCGGCCATTTCCTGCACCACCAACCTGGCCTGTGAAAAGCTGTAGGGGGATTTCAATACCTGCCCCGAAGAAATGCTTTTTGAGGAGGGGCGGTACCTTTTGATATCCGCGATGGTGCAGGGCTCCCAGCCCCATGCGTGGTCGATCAGCAGCTCCGCGTTGATGCCGAACATCTGGTAGAGCAGGTCTTCGTTATAATAATCATTCGGCTTGCCGAGGGAGCAGCGCGCGATATCGCCCATGGTGTATATCCCGTGCTGCGCCAGCTTTTTGGCGTAGCCCCGTCCCACACGCCAGAAATCGGTCAGCGGCTGATGCCGCCATAGCAGGCGGCGGTAAGTGATCTCATTCAGGCGCGCGATGCGCACCCCCTTGCTGTCCGGCTTGATATGTTTTGCAACGATATCCATGGCGACCTTGGACAGATAAAGGTTGGTTCCGATTCCGGCAGTCACGGTAATACCGGTCGTCTGCAGCACGTCGCGGGCGATCATGGACGCAAGCTCACGCGCGGAAAGCCCGTAATAGGGCAGGTAGTCTGTGGCGTCGATAAACACCTCGTCTATGGAATAAACATGGATGTCTTCGGGTGCGATATATTTCAAATAGAGCTGGTAGATTCGGGCGCTCCATTCAATATAGTGCGCCATTTGAGGCGGCGCCGTGATAAACCCAACCGCCAGGGACGGGCAGGCCTTCAGTACGGTATCGTCGCAGGATTCGCCGGACAGGATATGGTTGGGCGCGTTTTGTCTCCGGCTACGGTTGACCTCCCTGACCCGCTGCAGCACTTCAAACAGGCGCGCCCTGCCGGCGATCCCGTAAGCCTTGAGGGAGGGGGATACCGCAAGGCAGATCGTTTTTGCCGTCCGGCTGGTATCCGCTACGACGAGATTGGTTGTCAGCGGGTCAAGGCCGCGCTCCACACATTCGACCGCGGCGTAAAATGATTTCAAGTCGATCGCGATATAGGTGCGTTCTTGAGGGGTATCTGTCGACATATTCTCACCTCACAGGCAAAGGGGGATGGGGATAAAAAGGCGTCTGCGTTCCCAGCGCGCTAAAGCGGTGTGATCCGGACGCGGAAAGAGATGCTGCGCGGCGTCGGGATATCGTCGAACTGAACGGTGTAGGTGGAAGCTTCCCGATCGATGGCAAGGATGGTGCCGTCGCCAAAAATAGCATGCGAGATCCGCTGCCCCGCAGAAAAAGAAGGGCCGGCCGCCAGGGCGCTGAGCTGACGCTGGTGAAAACGGATATGGTCCGAGGCTTCGGCCACAAGGCTTTCCGGAAGCTCGGCGGTATACTGCAGCAGCGGGCGGCCGATATCGAAAACGAAGCGGGAGGGGATGCGGGAGGAGCCGTCTATGTTGCGGCCCGCATTGTCCGACAGGAACAGCCCGCTTTCCGCGCGGGTCATGGCGACAAAGGCGAGCCGCCGCTCCTCCTCCATGGCCGGCAGGGTTTTCGTTTTGACAGAGGGGAACACGCCCTCGCAAAGCGAACAGAGGAAAACATACGGGAATTCCAGCCCCTTTGCCGTATGGACGGTCATCATTTTAACGGCGTTGCGCCGCTCCGACGTATCGCTGTTGGAAAAAAGCGCGACATGGGAAAGATAATCCTCCAAGGTACATTCTTCGCCGCAGGCGGCTTCATATTCATAGATGGACTGCTTCAGCTCCGCCAAATTATCCAGCCGGTCCTGATTGCCCTCCGTCCGCAGCATTTCCTCATAGCCGCTCCGGTTGAGCAGCATGCCGAGAACCTCGGAAACCGGCTTGCCGGCATATCCGGCCGAGGTTTCCTCAATCAACTGGATAAACGGGCGCGCTTTTGTGTTTCGGAACAGCTCGTCTTCCAGACAGCGCTGCAGCGCTTCGTACAGCGAGCAGCCGTTTTGTTCCGCATAGAGCTTCAGCAAGCGCATCCGCTTTTCACCGAGGTTTCGCTTGGGGGTGTTGGCAATACGCTGGAAAGAAAGGTCGTCCCGATAGGCCGCCATGCGGAGGTAAGAGAGTGCGTCCTTGATTTCTTTTCGGTCAAAAAACTGCGCGCCGCTGTATATGACATAGGGAAGCTCGCGCCTGCGGAAGACTTCTTCCAGGGTGCGCGTTACATAATGCGCCCGGTAAAGGATTGCAATATCCCGATAAGGAACGCCCTGCTGCTCCAGCTCCGCGATTTTTGCGGCGATCCATTCCGCCTCCTGCTCTGCGGATTCCGCATGGTGGAAAACCACCGGACTGCTGTCCGGCAAAGTCGCGAGGAGGTCCTTTTTGATGCGGTGGACGTTTTTGGAGATCAGGGAATTGGCTGCCCGCAGGATTTGCGGGGAGGAACGGTAGTTCTGCATCATCAGGATGGTTTTGCAGTCCGGAAACGCTTTGTCAAAATCCAGCAGGTATTTTACATTGGCGCCGCGCCAGGTATAGATCGTCTGATCGGGGTCCCCGACGATGAACAGGTTCTTGTGATAGCCGCAGAGTGCGCACATCAGCTTATACTGCAGCTCGTCGATATCCTGGAATTCATCGATCATGATATATTCCAGACGCTTTTGCCATTTCAGACGGATAGCGGCGTCCCGCTCAAAAAGATACAGCGTAAATTTGATCAGATCGTTGTAATCCAGGCCGAAGCACTTTTTTTCCTGATACAGATAGCCGTAAAAAATGATATCCTCCGCAGCGGCGGCAGAGAGATATTTCTCCCGCAGCCCCTCCAGCGGCATGGCCAGCATATCCTGGTAATAGTCCGGCTCCTGAAACAGCTTGCGTATTTCGATCATATCTCGCGCCTTGCTGAACGTCATATGACGCAGGGTGAGGCCGCGTTCCTCATAAACGGTTTGCAGCATGGCGTCGATATCCGAATTATCCAGCACGAGGAAGCGCTTGGGGTACTGCACGGCATGGCTGTCCTCCTGCAAAACGGATACGCAAAAGCTGTGAAAGGTGCAGATATAGCCTGCGTCGTTATCGCCGGTAAGCTGGTGGATGCGCTGACGCATTTCACCCGCTGATTTATTCGTAAAGGTAACGCACAGAATATTGCAGGGCAGGATGCCGGCCTCGTTTACCAGATAGGCAAACCGGTGCGCGAGCGCGCGCGTCTTTCCGGAGCCGGCGCCCGCAACGACGCGGATCATGCCCTCGGTCGTTGCGACCGCCTCGCGCTGTGCGGCGTTTAAGTTTTTCAGAACATCCTGCATAGCGATCCCACCTTTTCTGTTGCGTGCGCGGGCGTCCGGCGGCTTCCGCACCCGTTGTTTACAGTATAACATAAAGATTTGAGATATGCAAACATTTGTTCGTGTTTGCGGCCGCCGACAGCACGGCCCGCTTTGCGAGAGGATTCGGCTTGTCCGAACACCGTGTTTTTGCTATAATAATCTATAATACAACGAATTACAGCAAATGAGGAAATTATGAAACGAATTGTCGTCGGAATTCTGGCACATGTGGATGCCGGTAAAACCACGCTGGCCGAAGCGATGCTGTACCAGGCGGGCGCGCTGCGCAGGCTTGGCAGGGTGGATCACAGGGATGCTTTTCTCGATACGGCCGCGCTGGAACGGGAGCGCGGCATCACGATTTTTTCCAAGCAGGCGGTGTTTGAGCTGGCGGGGACCTCTGTCACCCTGCTGGATACGCCGGGACATGTGGATTTCTCTGCGGAGATGGAGCGCACGCTTCAGGTGCTCGACTATGCGGTTCTGGTAATCAGCGGTACGGACGGCGTACAGGCGCATACCCATACGCTTTGGCGCCTGCTTGCGCGGCATCAGATTCCGGCGGTGGTTTTTGTCAACAAGATGGACCTCGCCGGTACGGAGCGGACAGGACTGCTCGCTGAGCTGAAAAAGCAGCTGGGGGAGGGCTGCGTTGATTTCAACGGAAACGCCGCGCGGCAGGCGTTTGAAGAAAGCCTGGCGGTATGCGATGAAACGCTGCTGGAGCGGTATCTGGACGGACAGGCCGTGCAGGACAAGGATATTGCCGCACTGATTCGGACAAGAAAGGTTTTCCCTTGCTATTTCGGCTCCGCCCTGCATCTGCAGGGTGTGGAGGACCTGCTGGACGGATTGGACCGCTATACGGACATGCCGGCGGGGGACGCGGCTTTTGGGGCGAGGGTGTTCAAGGTCGCGCGGGATGAGCAGGGAAACCGGCTGACCTATCTCAAGCTGACCGGCGGTACGCTGCGCGTGCGCGAGGCGGTCAGCGGCAGCGAGGACGGCGGCTGGCAGGAAAAAGTCAGCCAGCTTCGGATCTATTCTGGCGCGAAGTACCGGACGGTGGAAACAGCGGAATGCGGCATGGTCTGCGCGGCGACAGGGCTGACGCATACCATGCCGGGCATGGGGCTTGGGAGCGCGGCGGGCGCGCTGTCACCGGCGCTGGAACCGGTGCTGACCTATCGGATGCGGCTGCCGGATGGCTGCGACCCACATGCGATGCTCCAAAACATGCGGCTGCTGGAGGAGGAGGACCCGCAGCTTCGGGTATCGTGGAATGAAGCGTCCGCGGAGATCCACCTGCAACTGATGGGCGAGGTTCAACTGGAAATACTGGCACGGCTGATTGAGGAGCGTTTTGGGGCAGCCGTGCAGTTTGACACGGGCAGGATCGTTTATAAAGAGACGATCGCTTCGCCGGCTGTTGGTATCGGTCATTTTGAGCCGCTGCGCCACTATGCGGAGGTGCATTTGCTGCTCGAACCGGGCGAGCGGAGCAGCGGCCTTGTGTTTGCTTCCGCCTGCCCGACCGATGTGCTGGACCTGAACTGGCAGCGGCTCATCCTGACCCACCTGGGAGAGAAAACGCATATCGGCGTGTTGACCGGCGCGCCGGTCACGGATATGAAGATCACGCTGCTCACCGGTCGGGCGCACGTCAAGCATACCGAGGGCGGCGATTTTCGGGAAGCGACCTACCGCGCGGTGCGGCAGGGCTTGATGCAGGCGGACAGCATGCTTTTGGAGCCGTATTATGCTTTTCGGCTTGAGGTGCCGGAAGGCTGTGTCGGGCGGGCGATGAGCGATATCCAGCGGTTGGACGGTTCGTTTGAGATACCGGAAAGCAAAGACGGCCGCGCGGTACTGACCGGAAAGGCGCCGGTGTCCACCCTGCGCGATTACTGGACGGAGGTTGCGGCGTATACGCGCGGGGAGGGGCGGCTTTCCTGTGAGCTGTCCGGCTACGAGCCGTGCCATAATGCGGCGGAAGTGATCGCGGCGGCGGCATACGACGCCGCGCATGACGTGGAAAACACGCCGGATTCGGTTTTTTGCTCGCATGGCGCAGGGCATGTCGTCAAATGGGACGAAGTACCCGCGCAGGCGCATCTGGACAGCGGCCTCCGGCTGGACGGCGGAAAAGAACAGCCGGATACGCCGCCGGCACGGCAGACACGTTCCCGAGCGGGTTCGGGCCTGGAGGAGGACGCGGAGCTTCGCGCGTTGTTTGAACGCACCTATGGCCCGATCAAGGACCGGGGGTTCGAGGCGTTCCAGCAAAGCCGCAGGAAAAGCGCCACGCTCGAGCAGCTGTATGTGACCCGCATCCGCGCGGAGGATTACCTGCTGGTGGACGGCTACAACATCATATTCTCCTGGGACGAGCTGCACGACATCGCGGCGGGGGACATCAATGCCGCGCGGGAAGCGCTGCTCAACCTGCTCAGCGATTATCAAAGCGTGCGCAAGTGCCATTTGATCGTGGTGTTTGACGCGTATAAGGTCAAAGGCGGCGTCGGCTCGGTCGAGAAGCTGCACGGTCTGGATGTCGTTTACACCAAGGAGGCGGAGACTGCGGATATGTATATCGAGCAGGCGTCCTATGACCTGTCCCGCAAGCATCGGGTGCGGGTCGCGACCTCGGACGGTATGGAGCAGATGATTATTCTGGGGCATGGGGCGGAACGCATGTCTGCGACCGAGCTGAAATGGGAGGTGCAGCAGGCAAGCGAGCATATCCAAAGCGTTTTGCGGGAGCTGAAAAACCGGTGAATGGGCAGCTCTGCGCTTTACTGCTTGAATTCATAGTAATTCTGTGGCATAATAGTGGAAAGAGGGGAATGCCATATGAAGATTTCTACAAAAGGCAGGTATGCGCTGCGCCTGATGATCGACCTTGCGCAGCATGACGCAGGGGGCTTTATCCCGCTGCGGGATATTTCCAGGCGCCAGGAGATATCGGCAAAATATCTGGAGCAGATTGTTGTGCAGCTTTCGCGGGCGGGCTTTGTCCGGTCGATCCGCGGTGCGCAGGGTGGGTACCAGCTTTCCCGACCGCCGGCGGAATATACGGTCGGCGATATCCTGCGCATCACGGAAGGGTCGCTCGCTCCGGTCGCGTGTTTGGAAAGCGAGCCGGTCGCGTGTTCGCGCGCGGGCGACTGTATCACATTGGATTTCTGGCGCGGTTTATTCGATACGATCAACCGGTATGTCGATTCTGTGACGCTCGAGGATTTGATCCGCAGGGGACAGTCGCTGGATTTTTCCATTTAAAAAGCCGCAGGCTTAGGCCTGCGGCTTTTATTTGCTTACGCGCGGTGCAAAAGCTTTTTTACGCCGAGAAGCAGTTCCTTGCAGTTGAGCAGGAATACACAACCGAACAGAAGCAGCTGCCAGACGATCCAGAACGGCGGCTCCGTGAGCATGAGCGCGGTCTGGACGGCGAGCAGGAGCACGGTGCCTCCCAGACGCCTGACATTCCAGTGGATCGGCATGAACCGGCGGCTGTCAATCGCGCGATAGAGGAACAGGCCGATATAGCTGACCATGGAGGCGGTGGCGGCGCCCATGCCGCCGTACCGCGGGATCAGCAGCACGTTGAGCAGGATATTGACGACCGCGGAAAACGCGGTGGACAGGAAAGAGGGGATCGTGCGTTTTTCCAGAAGATAGACGCTCTTCTGGAAGCTGGAAAGACAGTTGAACCCCGCGCCGACCGCCAGCAGGGGAATAAACATCCAGCCGACAAAGTAGCTGGGAACAGCGAGGATCATCATAGCCAGCTTGGCGCACATGATGCCGCCCGAAGCGATAATGAAAACGATCGAACTGTAGGTGTTTCCAACGTTGGAAAAGAAGCGGATCTGCTCCTGACGGGAATTGTCATTGACCATGGAGAGCTGCCAGGCATCGACAAATATGGACGCTACCAGCGCGATCAATGTGGGGACGCGGTAGGCGACCGAGTAGATGCCGCTGACCGCGGCGCTCTGCATGCCGGCCAGAAAGGTCTGCCCGAAAAAGCCGACGATATAAACAAAAATCGCATCGGGTACAAGGGGCAGGGAATAGGCGAGCATACCCCGCCAGAGGTGGAAATTGATCTGCAGCGGCTTGACATATTTCCACAGTCCGGCAATCAGGAACAGGCATACCGTGGAGAGAGCGTCCGCACAGATAATGGAAAATACATAGCCGAATATGTTCCACTCAAATACCTTCAGGTAGAGGATGTTGAGCAGAATGGTCATCAGCGTGCGGAAGATGCCGTCGACCGCATAGAGGCGGACAAAGCCGAGCGCGCGGATGAACTGGCTGCATACATTCTGCGTGCAGGAGGTCAGCACATACAGGTAAATCAGCCATTGGTAATCCAACAGGGAGCCGCTTGTGCCGAAAGAGGTTTTATAATGGATCAGACTGAGCGCGGGGTGGAACGGCAGGGAGATCAGGAAGCCGCAGAGTATGGTAATCAGCCCGATGGTAAACACATCGGGCTTGCGCTGCCTGCGCTCCAGCCCATAGCGGATGACCGCCTGCCCGATGGACAGGGACACGACCGGATAAAGGATGCTTGTGGTTTTGACGATCAGGTCCGCCACGCCCATTTCGTCCTGCGTGAGGATGCCCGTGTAAAAACGGAGCATCAGAATCACAAGGATTTTGGAACTGAATGTGCCGACCGCAAAAATAAACGTGTTGCTCAAAAGGCGCTTATACTGATTCATTGGACACCCTTTCTCAGACGAACGGCATGGATGCGGTCAAAAAGACGGTCGACAAGCCAGGCGGCAAGCAGGCCGCAAAGAATACCGATCAGCAGGCCGGCGAGCACATCGGTCGGATAGTGTACACAGGCGTAAAGACGGGAAAAACCGATCAGGGCAGCGACCGCATAAGCGACGGCGCCGGCTTTCCGGTGGAAAAAGCAGAGCGCTGTCGCGGCGGCAAACGAGGACAGCGTATGGCCGGAGGGGAACGACCACTGATCGCCCGGGTCGAGCAGCGCGGTCAGCTCCGGATGCGTGACAAAGGGACGCGGTCGCATGACCCATTCCTTCAGGAAAACATTGCCCACCAGCAGGCCGATCAACAGGGCCGCGAGCATCGCGGCCCCCGCGCGTCGGGTTTTCCTAAAAAAGAGCAGGATGACCGCCAGCGCAATCCATAGTGCGCCGCCGTTGCCCAGAGTGGAGAATACGGTCCAGACCGTGTCGGACACGCCGCCGCGCCAATGCTGGAAAAGCTGCAGCAGGATTTCATAATCAAACGTATGGACAATATCCCAGAAAACTTCCACAGCGGAACTCCTCTCAGTGGAATTTGCGGCGGAGGGGGCGAGCGCGTGGGCGCTCCCTCCGCCAAATGCCGGTTTTTTGAAAATCGGATTTGCTATATCAGTAACTATACCAGATAAAGCGCTGTTTAGCAAGATTTATCAAAATGCAGCAAGCGGCACAAAGAAAAATCCGAAAAAGCACTTGACAAAGCCGCAGGGCAGAGAGTAATATATTCACATACTGAAAAAAGTGATGAACGGGTAAAGTAACCGCGTCCCTGTCCGCAGAGAGCTGCCGGCCGGTGTAAGGCAGCGTCAGAAAACGGTGAAACTCGCCCGGGAGCTGTCCGCTGAAAGCCTTTGGCCGGTAGGCGGGAACGGAGGCCCTCCGTTACAGGGGCGGCGTATTGTTAGATGCGCGCTGAGTGGTCGCAGGAATGCGGCAACAAGAGTGGTACCGCGGAGCTTTCGCTTCGTCTCTTAATTTTGGATTAAGGGACGAAGCTTTTTTTGTCCCTGTACACCCTGAAACAAGAAAGTGAGGACAAGAAAATGGGAAGAACAATTCGAATATTTGACACAACACTGCGCGACGGCGAGCAGTCCCCCGGCTGCAGCATGAACCTGAACGAAAAAATCGAGGTAGCCAAGCAGCTCGAAATGCTCAAGGTTGATATCATAGAGGCCGGCTTTGCGGCCGCCTCCCCGGGCGACGCGGCCGCGATCGCCGCGATCGCGGATATCGTTCGCGGCTCGACGATCTGTTCGCTGGCACGCTGCAACGAAACGGACATCGATGCAGCGTGGAATTCCATCCGCCGCGCAGAGAACGCCCGCATCCATACGTTTCTGGCCACCTCTCCGGTGCATATGCAGTATAAGCTGAAAATGACGCCGGACGAAGTGGTGGAATCGGTCGCGCACAATGTTGCCTATGCGAAAAAATACTGCGACGATATCGAGTTCTCCGCGGAGGACGCCTGCCGCTCGGATCTGGATTTCCTGTGCCGCGTGTTTGAAACCGCGATCAAGGCGGGCGCGACCACAATCAATATTCCGGATACGGTCGGATATATGATCCCTGAGGAATATGCGGCGCGGATCCGTTATCTGCGCGAGCATACGCCGGGCATTGAAAATATTGTCCTCTCCTGCCACATGCATAACGACCTGGGCATGGCAGTCGCAAATTCGCTGGCCGGCGTGGAAGCGGGCATCGACCAGATCGAATGCACGATCAACGGCATTGGAGAGCGCGCGGGCAACGCCTCCATGGAGGAATGCGTTATGGCCCTCAAAACGCGCGCGGATATTTTCGGCATTGCCTGCAACATTGATACGACGCAGATCTACCGCGCCAGCCGCATGATTCAGACCATCACGGGCGTTTCCGTGGCGCCGACCAAGCCGATCGTCGGCGCGAACGCGTTTGCGCATGAGGCCGGCATCCATCAGCACGGCGTGATGGAAAACAAGGAAACTTACGAAATTATGACGCCGGAGTCGGTCGGCATCCCGAAGAACGCAATCGTGCTGGGCAAGCATTCCGGCCGCCATGCGTTCGAGGAGCGGCTGCGTGAGCTGGGCTATACGCTGGATCAGGAGAAGCTCAACAAGACGTTTGAAAAGTTCAAAGCGCTGGCGGACAAGAAAAAGGTCATCAAGGACCGCGACCTGGAAGCGCTGGTCGGCGCGGTGCCGGTTTCCGGTGAGGAGCGCTACACGTTGGACCGCTTTGTCATCAACTCAGGCAACACCATCACCTCGACCGCGGTCATCCGCGTCAAGAAGGGCGACGAGACCTTCGAGCGTGCGGCCGTGTCGGACGGCCCGATCAACGCGGCGTTCCGCGCAATCAATAAGATCGTTGACAAGGATGTGGAGCTGGAGGATTACTCGCTGCGCTCCATGACCGACGGTGAGGACGCGCAGGCGGAAGCGATCGCCAAGATCAGCGTTGACGGGGGAGAGATCGTCACCGGCCGAGGCGTTTCGACCGACGTGATCGAGGCCTCTATCAAGGCCTATATCAACGGCATCAATAAGTACTTTATCGATTAAAGCAGGGGGAAGCACTGTTATGGGCATGACAATGACGCAGAAAATACTCGCAAAGCATGCGGGGCTGGAAAGCGTGGAAGCCGGACAGTTGATCGAGGCGAACGTCGACCTGACGCTTGCCAACGATATCACCGGTCCGGTCGCGATCCGTGAAATGGAGAAAGCCGGCTTTGACAAGGTGTTTGACCGCACCAAGATCGCGCTGGTGATGGACCACTTCGCGCCGAATAAGGATATCAAGTCCGCGGAGCAATGTCTGGAATGCCGCGAGTTTGCCAAAAAACATCAGATTGTCAACTTCTATGACGTGGGCGCGATGGGCATTGAGCATGCGCTGCTGCCGGAAAAAGGGCTCACCGCCCCGGGCGAGCTGATTATCGGCGCGGACAGCCACACCTGTACTTACGGCGCGCTGGGCGCGTTCTCGACCGGCGTGGGCTCGACCGACCTCGCCGCCGGCATGGCGACGGGCAAGGCCTGGTTCAAGGTGCCGGGCGCGATCCGGTTCGTGCTCAAGGGGCAGCTCCGCCCGTGGGTGTCCGGCAAGGACGTGATCCTGCACATCATCGGCCAGATCGGCGTGGACGGCGCGCTGTACCAGTCCATGGAGTTCGTGGGCGAGGGCGTGGCCTCGCTGTCCATGGACGACCGCTTCACCATCTGCAACATGGCGATCGAGGCGGGCGCGAAGAACGGCATCTTCCCGGTGGATGAAAAGACCATGGCGTATATCCAGGGGCGCGTGGACCGTGAGGTCACGGCGTTCGAGGCCGATCCGGACGCGGTATATGAGCGGGAGATCGAGATCGACCTGTCCGCCCTCAAGCCCACGGTCGCGTGTCCGCACCTGCCCGAGAACACCAAGACCATCGACGAGCTGGGCCATATCGAGGTGCAGCAGTCGGTCATCGGCTCGTGTACCAACGGCCGCATCGACGATATGCGCGCGGCGGCGGCCATCCTCAAGGGCCGCAAGGTGCATCCGGACGTGCGCACCATCGTCATTCCCGCTACACAGGAGGTCTACCTCCAGTGCATCGAGGAGGGGCTGACCAAAATCTTCATCCAGGCGGGCGCAATCGTTTCCACCCCGACCTGCGGCCCGTGCCTGGGCGGCCATATGGGCATCCTGGCGCACGGCGAACGGTCGGTTTCGACCACCAACCGCAATTTCGTCGGCCGCATGGGCCATATCACCTCGGAGATTTATCTGGCAAGCCCGGCCGTTGCGGCGGCGAGTGCGGTCGCAGGCTATATCTGCGCGCCCGACGAGCTGAAGTAAGGGAGGAAACAGTACCATGAATGCAAAAGGCAGAGTTTTCAAATATGGGGATAACGTCGATACCGACGTTATCATCCCCGCGCGCTACCTGAACATCGCGGACGCCAAGGAGCTGGCGACCCACGCGATGGAGGATATCGACGCGGATTTCGTCAAAAAGATGCAACCGGGCGATATCGTCGTGGCGACGCGCAACTTCGGCTGCGGCTCTTCGCGCGAGCATGCGCCCCTTGTCCTCAAGGAAAACGGCGTGTCCTGCGTGATCGCGTCCTCGTTCGCGCGCATCTTCTACCGCAACGCCATCAACATCGGCCTGCCCATCCTCGAGTGTGAGGCGGCGGCGAACGGCATCGATGCGGGCGACACGGTTTCGGTCGATTTCGACACCGGCGTGATTACCAATGAAACCAAGGGCGAGACTTATCAGGCGGCGGCTTTCCCGCCGTTCATCCAGAGCATCATCCAGGCGGGCGGCCTTTTGAAGTCGCTCAAAGAGAGAGGGGAGTAAGTCCGATGGAATACAATATCGCAGTCGTCAAGGGCGACGGTATTGGTCCGGAGATCGTGACCGAGGCCATGCAGGTGCTCGACAAGGTGGGTGAGCGGTTCGGACACACCTTCCACTATCAGGAGGTGCTCGCGGGCGGCTGCTCGATCGACGCGAACGGCATCCCGTTGACTGAGGAGACCATCGAGATCTGCAAAAACGCGGACTCCGTGCTGCTTGGCGCGGTCGGCGGTCCCAAGTGGGACGAGGTACCCTCGGAAAAGCGTCCGGAGAAAGCGCTGCTCGGCCTGCGTTCGGCGCTCGGCCTGTTCGTCAACCTGCGTCCGGCGCAGATGCACAAGGCGCTGTCCGACGCGTGTCCGATCAAGCCCGAGATCATCGGCGGCGGCTTTGACATCCTGGTCTGCCGCGAGCTGACCGGCGACGTATACTTCGGCCAGCACTACCGCCGCGAGAGCGACAAGGGCTGGGGCGAGACCGGCGCGGACGATATGAACTACTCGGTCTACGAGGTCGAGCGCATCGGCCGCCGCGCGTTTGAGATGGCGATGAAGCGGAATAAGAAGGTCTGCTCGGTCGATAAGGCGAACGTGCTCGAAACCAGCCGCGTCTGGCGCGAAACCATGCACCGCATCAAGGACGAGTACCCCGAGGTAGCGTATTCGGATATGTATGTGGACAACTGCGCGATGCAGCTTGTCCGCAATCCCGGCCAGTTTGACGTGATTGTGACCGGCAACCTGTTCGGCGATATCCTGTCGGACGAGGCCTCCATGATCACCGGCTCGATCGGCATGCTGCCCTCCGCCTCGATGAACGAGAGCGGCAAGGGCATGTACGAGCCGATCCACGGCTCCGCGCCGGACATCGCGGGCAAGGGCATCGCCAACCCGATCGCGACTATCCTGTCCTGCGCGATGATGCTGCGCTACTCCTTTGGCCTCATGGCCGAGGCGGACGCGGTCGAGAACGCGGTCGAGGCCGTGCTCGACGCGGGCCACCGCACGGCGGATATCGCCGCGCCGGGGGAAAAGGCGCTCTCCACCAGCGAGATGGGGGCGCTCATCCGCGCACAGCTTTGATTGTTGACAGAGAAGAACGCCGGCCGCTGGCCGGCGTTCCTTTTTTTCGCTTCCTTTCATAAAATGGATGGGAGGTGAATGAATTTGGAGCAGATCTCGCAATATATCAAGGCGGATTATGCCATTCTGGTGGCAGTCCTGTATTGCCTGGGGCGCGCTTTCAGGGCAATCAGAAAATTCCCCAATCAATTTATTCCGCTCGCCCTTACCGGCTGCGGCGTTGTGCTGGCCTGTCTGTCGGTTGTTTCCCGCTACGGGGAGTATGCAAACTGGGCGGCCGCTCTGTTCGATGGCATGGTGCAGGGAATCCTCTGCACCGGAATGTCCGTTTACCTCAATGAAGTGATCTCGCACTGCGGCCCGGGCGGCTGTTCGTGCCGGAAAGACAAAAAAGATTGAAAAACACCAAAAGTCAGGCGCTTTGCCTGGCTTTTTGCATCAATTTTCCGAATCATCCAGTTTTATACCTTGCAGGCTTGAGATTTTGAAACAACTGCGCTATAATAAAATAGATTTGGAATGTGTATTATGCAGCAATGATGTGAAAATATGGGAGACAAAGAGATGAAAACCGCTTCAATTCTGGGCGTGCATTTTCATGCCGTAACGTTGCAGCAGGCGGTGGAGCTGGCCATGAGCCGGATCCGCGCGCGGCAAAAGGGGTATGTGGTGACGCCAAATCCGGAAATAGTGGATCTTTGCCGGAAGGACAGCGATTTTATGGGGGTGGTGAATCATGCCGCCCTGGTATTGCCGGATGGCATCGGCATCATCTACGCCGCAAAAATCCTGGGCGAAGAGCTGTGCGGCAAGGTCGCCGGCATAGACTTTGCCGAAAACCTTGCCGCCGCCATGGCAAAGGAAGGGATGCGCCTTTACCTGCTCGGCGCAAAGCCGGGCGTGGCAGAAAAGGCGGGCAGAAACCTCTGCGCAAAATACCCCGGGCTGGTCCTTGCGGGAACGCACGACGGCTATTTTTCTGATGAACAGGAAGCGGTCGAGGCCATCAATGCCTGCGGCGGCGCGGACGTTGTATTCGTATGCCTGGGGGCGCCGAAGCAGGAGAAGTTCATTTCCGCGCATATTGAGGAAATCCATGCCACGCTGTACTGCGGCCTGGGCGGCTCGCTCGATGTTTTCGCAGGCGAAGTAAAGCGCGCGCCGGATATTTTTATCCGGCTGGGGCTGGAATGGTTTTACCGCCTGCTCAAGCAGCCCAGCCGGATCGGCCGTATGATGAAGCTGCCCAAATTCCTGCTTATCGTGTTTCGGGAGCGCCTTTTGGGACGGAAAGGAAAATAAAAAATGAAAGTGAAACTGTTGGCGCATACGCCCGAACCGGAAAAGCTGGTGGCGGCGGCGGCCAAGAACTGCTATTCCTCCACGGATGTGGACAGCGTGCTGGACGGATTGACGGAGGAAAAAATCCAAAGCTTTGTCCATATGCTTTCAGAGATCGGGCATGAAAGCCCGATCGAGCATGTGTCGTTCACATTCGCGATCGAGGGCGTGTCGCGTTCGCTGCTCGCGCAGATCACGCGGCACCGCATGGCCTCGTTTTCCGTGCAGTCCCAGCGGTATGTGAGGGAACGCGGGTTTGAGTATGTCGTACCGCCGGAGATCGATAAAATCCCAGCGGCGCGGGAACAATTTATTCGGGCGATGGAGGATGACCAGCGCACCTACGAGGCGCTGACCGCCGCGCTGATGGAGGGCTACGTTGAGGAGTTGCTCGCGCAGGGCGTTCCGGAGAAGCAGGCGCGCCGCCAGGCGGAAAAGCACGCGATCGAGGACGCTCGATATGTGCTGCCGAATGCCTGCGCCACCCGCATTGTGATGACTGCCAATGCGCGCAGCCTGAAAAACTTTTTTAAGCTGCGCTGCTGCAACCGCGCGCAGTGGGAGATCCGCGCGCTTGCGGAGGAAATGTACCGCCTGGTATACGCGGTCGCGCCGACGCTGTTCGCGCACTGCGGGCCTGCGTGCGTGGACGGCGCCTGCACTGAGGGCAAAATGTCCTGTGGGAAAGCGGCTGCGGTGCGCGCGCATTATCAAAAGCTGCGAGAGACAGCGGGACTATAAGGAAAAGGATTTTTTTATGTTACCATTTCGCGAAATCACACTGGAGGACAAGCAGGCGGTCGAGGCCTGCGGCTCCCATTACAATTACCATCTGTGCGAGCGCTGCTTTGTCGACCTGTTTATGTGGCGCAGCCATTATGGCACGCAGATCTGCTTCCGCGACGGCTTTTTGCTGGTCAAGATGACGCCGCTTGACGGCGGGCATGACTGTTACCTGGCGCCGATTGGAGAGGGGGATCTGGGCGGCGCGCTCGACGCGCTGGAAGCCGACGCCGCGGAGCGGGGGATCCCGTTCCAGCTGGTATCCATAGCGGAGCCTATGATCGAACGGATCGAAGCGGTCCGGCCGGAAAAGTATTCCTTCTCCCACGACACCGAGGATGGGGATGACTACATTTACCTTGCGGAAAAGCTGCGCACCCTGTCCGGAAAGAAGCTGCAGTCCAAGCGCAATCTGGTCAACCGGTTCAAAACCGCGTATGAGGGCAGATGGAGCTATGAGGATATGACGACGGAAAACGTCAAGGACGCGTTTGGATACCATATCCGCTGGTGCAACCAGAACGGCTGCGCGCAGAATCGGGACTTTCAGGGGGAAACCTGTGCGATTGTGCAGGCGCTGCACAATTTTTCCGCGCTTGCGCTCAAGGGCGGGCTTCTGCGTCTGGATGGCGAAGTGATCGCCTTCACGTTCGGGTGCCGGGCAACGCCGGATATGTATGTGGTACAGATCGAAAAGGCCGACCACACGATTCCGGGCGCTTACCAAATGATCAACCAGCAGTTCGTTTTGCGGAACTGCGATGATGTGGAATACGTCAACAGAGAGGAAGACCTCGGCATAGAGGGGCTTCGAAAAGCCAAAAAATCCTATTATCCGGTGATGCGCGGCGTGAAATACACAGCCGTGCCAAAGGAGCGTGCGGAATGATCCGCTTTGCCGGACCGGAGGATGTCGGCGCGGTTCGGGCGCTTTGGGAGCGCTGCTTTCCGGATGAGGGCGGTTTCAATCCGTATTTTTTCGCCCATTTTTTCGATATCGGGAAAACGCTGCTCTCGGTTGAGGGAAGCACGCTGTGCGCGATGGTGCAAATGCTGCCGTACCGTCTGGACTGCGGGGGCGATGTGTGCGAAGCGACCTATATTTACGGGGCATGCACCCATCCGGACCATCGCCGGCAGGGACATATGGCGCGGCTTCTGGAGCATTCCTTTGCGCTTGACCGCGCGGCGGGACGGGCTGCCTCCACGCTTATCCCTGCGGAGGAGTGGCTGTTCGGCTTTTACCGGCCGTTTGGCTATGAGCCGTTTTTCCGCATAGCGCGCCGCGAGATTGTGAAAAAGACGCGGGGGACCGTTCCGCAGCGCCTTTCCGAACAGGATATCCCGCAGCTTGCGGCGCTGTATGACCGGCTTGCCGCACCCTGCCGTATCGCGCGCAGCCCATCTTACTGGGCGGGGCAGATAGCGCTGTTCGACGCTCTGGGAAGGGGCGTGTACGGCTGGCGGGAGGATGGCAGGCTGGCTGCCTATGCGTTCTGCTGGGAGGATACCGCGCAGGAAGCGTTCGGCATGACGCCGGAGCGGGAGCAGGGCTTGCTGGAGGTATTGCGGAAAGATGCGTTCACCTATACCGCATGCGGTCGGGAAACGGCCCTGGGCTGTATCAAATGGCATGTATCCAGGGCGGTTTCCTGCGGCTATATGAATTTAATGCTCAATTGAAAGGTGTGTGACAACAATGGTATATGTGTTGCTGGCAGAGGGCTTTGAAGAGCTGGAAGCGCTGTCGCCGGTCGATCTCCTGCGCCGTTCGAGCGTGGAGGTAAAGCTGGTGGGCGTGACCGGAAAAACCGTACACGGTTCTCACGGCATCGGCGTGGAAACCGAGCTTTCCATGGACGAAGCGGATTGGGACGCGGCGGAAGCGGTGATACTGCCGGGCGGAATGCCGGGTACGACCAACCTGTATGCGGACAAGCGTGTGACGGATGCCGTGCGGAAATGCTATGACGATGGCAAATTCGTCGCGGCGATCTGCGCCGCGCCCTCGGTCATCCTGGGCGGCATGGGGCTGCTGCAGGGACGCCGGGCGACCTGCTATCCCGGCATGGAGGATGGAATGAAAGGCGCGACCGCGGTCCAGCAAACCTGCGTGCGGGATGGAAAGATCATCACGGCGTGCGGCGTGGGCGGCGCGCTGGATTTCGCTTGTACGCTCGTCTCCGCGCTCTGCGGCGAAGCGGAGGCCCGCCGTGTAGCGGATTCCGCGCTGTATGCGTTTGGAAAATAAACCGGAGCTGCGCCGCTTTTTCCTGAAGCAGCGGAGGGAGCAGCCGCGGGCGGAAAAAGCCGCGGCCGATCGGGGTATCTCCGAGCGGTTGCTGACCAGTGCGGTTTTTGCCCGCGCACAATGCGTGTTCTGTTATGTATCCACGCCGGATGAGATCGATACGCATGGTATCCTGCGTCAGGCGCTTGCCGAGGGGAAAACCGTCTGCGTGCCGCGCTGTATCCGCGCGGGGGAGATGCGGGCGTACTATATCGCGTCGCTGGACGGCCTGCAGACGGGACGCTTCGGCATTTTAGAGCCGGATGCGTCCGCGCCGGAGGTGCCGCCGGAGCGTATAGACCTGATTGTCGCACCGGCGCTGGCCTGCGACAGGGCGGGGTACCGCCTGGGCTACGGCGGCGGATATTACGACCGCTTTATGATACGGACGCCAGCCGTTCGGGCTGCCCTGTGCGCGGAGGGACGTTTGTTGGAACGGCTGCCGTGCATGGCGTACGATCAGCGCTGCGGCTGGATTTTTACCGAAAGGCGGGTGCTGCACACGGATGAAAAACAATAAGATCGCGCTGCTGCCCGGCCTGTCATTGTTTCTGTGCTTTTGCCTGCTGACCGGCATGGGGCGGCTGGCAGGACGGCTCGGCGGCGGCGCGCCGCTGACCGCGCTGTCGGAGGCAGCGGCTTTTCTGCTGCCGATGGTTTTGGCAGTCGTCTCTCTGCGCGACCAGAAGGCGGTCCGCCGGCGTCTGCGGCCCAGGCGGCTCCCCAAAGGGGCGCTCGGCGTAACGGTCAAGCTCGGCGTAACGGTGGCGGTGCTGTCGCTTTTCCTGAACCTGCTGATATACCAGATCGCCGGCCTTGCCGGAGCGGACCTGACTGCCACCGCGCTGGACGCGCCGCAGACCGGCATGACGCTGCCGGGGAAGCTGCTGGTGATTGTAGCGCTGAGCGCGGTCGTGGAGGAGATGTATCTGCGCGGCGCGCTGATGGCCGCGCAGGAGCAAAGCGTCGGCACCGGCGCATGCCTGGTGTTCAGCGGCTTTGCGTTTGCAATGCTGCACGGCAGCCTGATGAATTTTTTCGGCCCGCTGCTGGCGGGTATCGCCTATGCGTATCTGACATATGCGTTCGGAAGCGTTTGGCCGGCCGTGCTTGCGCACGCGGTCAATAACCTGTATTATGTTTTTGTCCTTTGGATCACGGATACTTATGCCGCCTTTGGCATTTGGAATCATTTCGCGGCGATCAATGCGATCGTATTGCTGCTGTTTTTGTATCTGACGCTGCGCGGGGCGGAAGGACTGCTGGCAAAGGGGTATATCCCGCATCTGGAAAAGGGCGCGGGGCTGTACGACCTGCTCCTGCTCGTGCGCAATCCCGGTGTTATAGCTTTTATCGCGGCGTTTCTCGTCAAAGTAGTGCTGCACTGGATCTGAAAAAACCTTGAGAAATGGATGAGGTGAAAACATGGAAAACATGGAGAATCAGCAAACCCAACCGGTACAGCAAACGCGCCGCCGGAGCAGGCGGCGCAAGAACAGCGGGTGCGCGGGTACGGTTGTGTATATGATCGCTGTGCTGGGCATTTCGATCGTCCTGTCGCTGGTGGCGATTTTTGTCGCAAATGACGTGTTTGCGTTTGTCAAGGACGACGCGGTAAAAGAAATAACCGTTGCGGAGAATACGGACGTGCTCTCCCTTGCCAAACAGCTTGACGATGAGGGCGTTATCAATTACGGCACGATTTTCAAACTGTATGTCCGCCTGAAAGGGGATAACGAGAGCGTTTTGGCCGGCGCCTACGCGCTCAACCCCAATATGGATTACGGGCAGATCATCGACACGCTGGCGAACTCCACCAGTACGGAGACGATCCAGATAACCGTACCGGAAGGCTATTCGACCATGCAGATCAAGCAGCTGCTGCTGGATGAGCACGTCTGCACGGAGGAAGCGATCGACGAAGCGCTCAACGAGTACGAGTTCAAGCATGAGTTTTTGCAGGAGGAAAAGCCGGCGAAACAGGGCTGGCTGGAGGGATATCTGTTCCCAGACACCTATGAGATATACAAGGGGAACTCCACGGTCGTTTCCAGCCTCAACAAGATGCTCAACAACTTTGATGAAAAGTATGACGACGAGATCCAGGCAGGGGCGGAGAACCTTGGCATGTCGATGCACGATATCGTAACGATTGCGTCCCTGATCGAACGCGAGGCGCAGCAGGACGGGGAGCGCGCGACGATCGCGGGTGTTATTTATAACCGTCTGAACAATCAGGATTCGTTCCCCTACCTGCAGGTGGACGCCTCGGTGCTGTACGGCCTGGGACGGACGAGCGGAAGGCTGAGCGAGGAGGATCTGAAATCCGATACGCCGTATAACCTGTATACCAAGCAGGGCCTGCCCCCTGGACCCATCTGCAATCCCGGCTATGCTTCGCTGTATGCGGCAAGCCATCCCGAGCAGCATAACTATTTCTACTATGTTGCCATGCCGGATGGCAGCCACCTGTTTGCCAACAGCTATGCGGAGCATGAGGCGAATATCGCTACCTCCAACGCGGCGCAGGCCGCGGCGGCCGCCAGCGCGGAGGGAAGCGGTGAATAAGCGGCCGGAACTGCTCGCGCCGGCAGGGGATATGGAAAAGCTGCGCTTTGCCATTGCGTATGGAGCGGACGCCGTGTATTGCGCCGGGCAGCAATTCGGCATGCGGGCCGCTGCCGCCAATTTTGACGAAGAAGCGCTTCGTTCCGGCATCGCTTATGCGCATGGGAAGCACGTCAAGTGCTATGTAACGGTCAATATCATGCCCTCCAACCGCGACCTGCCTGCCCTTCCGTCCTATCTGGAGCTGTTGGAGGATGCGGGCGCGGACGCGCTGATCGTGGCGGACGTGGGCGTGCTTCGGCTGGCACAGAAATACGCGCCGCATGTGCCGCTGCATATCAGCACCCAGACTAGCATCCTGAACCATGAGGCGGCGAATTTCTGGGCGGACCTTGGGGCGGAGCGGATTGTGCTGGCGCGTGAGCTTTCCCTGGACGAGATCGCGGAAATACGGGAAAAGACCCCCAAGACGCTGGAAATCGAAGCGTTTGTCCATGGCGCAATGTGTATCTCCTATTCGGGCCGCTGCCTGATTTCGCAATATATGACAGGGCGGGACGCCAACCGCGGCGCGTGCGCGCAGCCGTGCCGGTGGAATTACGCGCTGATGGAGGAAAAACGGCCGGGGGAATATTTTCCGGTCGAGGAGGACGCGCGCGGCACCTATCTGTATAACTCCAAGGATATGTGCATGATCGGGCATATTCCAGAGCTGATCCGCGCGGGAGTGGATTCCTTTAAGATCGAGGGCCGCAACAAAACGGCTTATTACGCCGCCTGCGTGACCGGAGCTTACCGCGCGGCGATCGACGCGTACCGCGCCTCTCCGGAGACATTCGTGCTGCCGGAGTTCTGCACGGAGGAGGTCAATAAAGTAAGCCATCGGGAATATTACACCGGCTTTTACTTTGGAAGCGGGGAGAACGGCCAGCATTATGGCGACAGCCAGTATATCCGCGATTACGAGGTCGTGGGGATGCCGGTCCGCTGCGGTGCGGACGGACAGGCGGTATTTGCGCTGAAAAACCGCTTTTTCCGAGGGGAGGAGCTGGAGCTGCTGCAGCCCGACAGGGAACCGTATGTGTTCCGCGCGGAAAACGCGGTGAATGAAGAGGGGGAAGCGCTGGCGCTTTTCAATGTGCCGCAAATGAAAGTACAGTTTGCGTTCCCATTCCCTGTGAGTGAATACGCGATTCTCAGAAAGAAAAAGGAACGGCCGGATTAGGCCGTTCCTTTTCGTTTGTATCGATTCAGCTGTGCGGCGCCCAGTCCAAGCTCCGGCCCACCGCTTTATTCCAGCCGGTCAGCAGCCGGCCGCGCTCCTGCGTCTCCATATGAGGGGCATACAGCGTGTCGCAGCGCCAGAGACGTTTCAGCTCCTGCCGGTCTTTCCAAACACCGGTGGCAAGGCCGGCCAGATAGCATGCGCCGAGCGCGGTCGTTTCACGGATGACCGGCCGCCGGATGGTGCAGTTCGAGATATCCGCCTGGAACTGCATCAGGAAGCTGTCCCTGCTCGCGCCGCCGTCAACAGAAAGGGAGGCGAGGGGGACGCCGGTATCGCGCGCCATTGCGTCAAGCAGGTCGTTGACCTGATAAGCGATGGATTCCTGCGCGGCGCGGATGATATGCTCACGGCTGGTGCCGCGCGTCAGGCCGATCAGGCAGCCGCGCGCGTACATGTCCCAGTGCGGCGCGCCGAGGCCGGTGAACGCGGGAACAAGGTATACGCCGCCGGTATCCGGCACCTTTTTGGCGTAGTATTCCGCATCGCGGCTTTCGGAGAAAAAGCGCATTTCATCGCGCAGCCATTGGATCACCGCGCCGCCGATAAATACGCTGCCCTCCAGAGCATACTGGGTTTTTCCCGCAATGTGGATGCCGATTGTGGTGAGCAGGCCGTTTTTGCTTTCGCAAGCCTGTTCTCCGGTATTCATCAGCAAAAAGCAGCCTGTCCCGTAAGTGTTTTTCGCATCCCCTGCTTCAAAGCAGGTCTGGCCAAACAGCGCAGCCTGTTGGTCGCCCGCAATACCGGCGATCGGCACGTCGCCGCCGGGAAGGGAGACATAGCCGTAAATTTCGCTAGAGGAGCACACGCGCGGCAGCATGGCGCGCGGGATGTCGAGTGCGCGGAGCAGGGTATCGTCCCAGTCGAGCTTATGGATATCAAAGATCATGGTGCGGGCGGCGTTGGTCATGTCGGTGATATGCGCTTTCCCGCCGGTCAGCTTCCATACCAGCCAGGAATCCACCGTGCCGAACAGAATCTCGCCGCGCGCGGCCTTTTCCCGCGCGCCTTCGACGTGGTCCAGAATCCACTTGATTTTTGTTCCGGAAAAATAAGCGTCCGGCACGAGTCCGGTCGTATTGCGTATGTGCTCGGTCAGTCCCTGCCGCACGAGGCTGTCCACAATATCGGCGGTGCGCCGGCACTGCCATACAATTGCGTTATAAATAGGACGGCCGGTGGCCTTGTCCCACAGGATCGTTGTTTCGCGCTGGTTGGTGATGCCGATCGCGGAAACATCAGCGGGAGAAACGTCCGCCGCAGCGAGCGCCTCCAGCATAGCGGCGTATTGCGTTGACCAGATTTCCATTGGGTCCTCCTCGACCCAGCCCTCGCGGGGATAGTGCTGCGACAGTTCGTGCTGCCGGATGGAAAGGATGTTTTGTTCGTTGTCGAATAAAATGGCGCGCGAGCTGGTTGTCCCCTGATCGAGCGCCAATACATAGTTTGCCATTGGATCGCCGCCTCTCTTTTTCTGCTATTATCATACCCCGCGGCCCCTGCTGCTGTCAATATTCCGCAAATGCGCGAAAACACATTGCAAAAGTGGGCAAAATATGATACTATTACAATCGAGTATAGCCTTTTAGTGCAAACCTGTCACAGAGTAAATTCTAATTTGTAAGGGAAGTTTTCTATATGAGCGACAATCAGAAGCAAACCATTTTTTCCGGTGTCCAGCCGTCCGGCAAGCTGACGCTGGGCAATTACCTGGGCGCGATTCGCAACTTTCCGCTGCTGCAGGAGGATTATAACTGCATCTACTGCGTGGTTGACATGCATGCGATCACGGTGCGTCAGGATCCGGCAGCGCTGCGGCGCCAGACGTTGGAGGTGCTTGCGCAGTATATCGCCTGCGGCCTTGATCCGGAAAAGAGCGTCCTGTTTATCCAGAGCCATGTGCCGGCGCATGCCGAGCTGGCTTGGGTGCTCAACTGCTTTACCATGTTTGGAGAGGCTTCCCGCATGACGCAGTTTAAGGATAAGTCCGCCAAGCATTCGGATAATGTGAATGTCGGCCTGTTTACCTATCCGGTTTTGATGGCGGCGGATATCCTGCTGTACCAGACCAATATTGTGCCGGTCGGCGTGGACCAGAGCCAGCATATCGAGATCTGCCGCGATATCGCAAACCGCTTTAACGGCGTTTTTCCGGATACCTTCACAATTCCGGAGGGACGCTATCCCAAGGCGGGCGAGGGCGCGAAGATCATGAGCCTGTCCGATCCGGAAAAGAAAATGAGCAAGTCGGATGAAAATGAAAACGGATATATCCTGCTGATGGATCAGCCGGATGTGATTATGCGCAAGTTCAAGCGCGCGGTGACCGATTCGGACGCCCGCATCGTCATGGACCCGCAGGGCAAGCCCGGCATTTCCAACCTGCTGCAGATTTATGCGCTTGCGACCGGCAAGACGGTTGCCGAAGCGGAAGCGGAATTTGCGGGCAAGGGCTATGGGGAGTTCAAGCCGGCAGTGGGCGAGGCGGTCGTCGAGCTGCTGCGCCCGATCCGCGAAAAGACGGAGGATCTGCTGCGCAACAAGGATTACCTGCAGCAGGTATATACCGAGGGCGCGCAGAAAGCGTCCTACCTGGCGCGGAAAACGCTGGACAAGGTTTACCGGAAGCTGGGGTTTGTCAAGCGCTGAACATCTGCTTTTGAAAGGAATAAAAAATGCCTGAATATATCGTGATCGGTATGGTTGTCGCCGCGTTTGCCGCGGCGGGCGTGCTGTCGTATTTCTTTACGCCGCCGGTCAAAAAGTTCGCGCACAAGGTCGGCGCGATCGATGTTCCCAAGGATAACCGCCGCATGCACAAGGAACCCATCCCGCGGCTGGGCGGGCTGGCCATTTTCGGCGGCTTCCTCTGCTCGATTCTGATTTTCGGGCAACTGGACAAAACCATGCTGTGCGTGCTGCTGGGAGCGATCATCATTGTTTCGCTGGGCATTTTTGACGATGTCCTGGCGCTTGGCGCAAAACTCAAATTCGTTGTGCAGATCGTCGCGGCGGCGATACCGGTATGCGTGGGGGACCTGCAGATCAAGCTGTTCACCAATTTGAACCCGTTTTCCGACGATGCGTACTTCCACCTGGGGATTTTTGCGATTCCGGTGACGATCCTCTGGATTGTAGGTATTACCAACGCCGTGAACCTGATCGACGGCCTGGACGGTCTGGCGGTCGGCGTTTCGTCCATCGCCGCGATCACCATGCTGGCGGTCGCGCTGCTGACGGAGAACATGATGATCGCTGTCACCATGGCGGCGCTCGCAGGCGCATGCGTCGGCTTTATGCCGTATAACCTGAACCCCGCAAAGATATTCATGGGGGATACTGGCTCGACCTTCCTTGGCTATATGCTGGCGACGGTATCCATCATGGGTCTGTTCAAATTTTACGCGGTCATTTCGTTTGCCGTTCCGTTCTTGATACTGGGGCTGCCGATCTTTGACACGGCCAATGCGATCATCCGCCGCGTGGCGGCGGGGCGCAGCCCGATGAGTCCGGACCGCGGCCATGTCCATCACAAGCTGATCGATATGGGCTTCAACCAGAAGCAGGCGGTCGCGATCCTGTACGCGATCAGCGCGACTCTTGGCCTGACAGCGGTCGTATTGACCTCGTCGGGGGAAGTAAAGGCCATTATCCTGCTGCTGGCGGTATTGGTCGCAATTATCGTCGGCGCATGCGTCATCTACGGCGCGGAACACTGGGGCAGGCATCCGCAGGATGACCCCCCAGAGGCAGAAGACAGGGATGATGGGGACGCACAAAAGGAGAAAACAGACGATGAACAAAATTAAAGTGATGACTGTGTTCGGAACGCGGCCGGAGGCGATCAAAATGGCGCCGCTGGTGCATGCGCTGAAAAAGAATGCCCATACCGAGCCGATCGTCTGCGTCACCGCGCAGCACCGCGAGATGCTGGATCAGGTGCTGGATATTTTTCAGATCAGGCCGGATTATGACCTGAACATCATGCAGCCGCGGCAGACGCTGGCCCTGATTACAGAGAAAAGCCTGCATGGGCTGGATGATGTGCTTGAGCAGGCGCAGCCCGATATGGTGCTGGTGCATGGAGACACCTCGACGACGTTCGCCGGCGCGCTTGCCGCGTTTTATCATAAAATACCGGTCGGGCATGTAGAGGCCGGACTGCGCACCTATGACAAGTACTCTCCGTTCCCAGAGGAGATGAACCGTAAGCTGACCGGCCAGATCGCGACGCTGCATTTTGCGCCGACCCCGCGCAATCGGGATAATCTGGCGCGCGAAAGCATCACGGATGGGGTTTCGGTGGTCGGCAATACCGTCGTCGATGCGATCCACATGACGGTCCGGCCGGATTTTGCTTTCCGCGACGAGCAGCTGAAAACGCTTGATTTTCAGAATAACCGCGTGGTGCTGGTCACCGCGCACCGGCGGGAGAATTATGGCGAGCCGATGGAAAATATCTGCCGCGCGATCGCCGCGCTGTCGGCGGCCTATCCGGATGTGCATTTCGTGTATCCGGTTCACCTCAGCCCGTATGTGCGTGAAACGGCGGAGAAATTCCTGGGCGGGAACGACCGCGTCCATCTGATCCATCCGCTCGCGGTGGACGAGATGCACAACCTGATGGCGCGCTGCTACCTGATTATGACGGATTCCGGCGGTCTGCAGGAAGAGGCGCCCAGCCTTGGCAAGCCGGTGCTGGTGCTGCGCCGCGAAACCGAGCGGCCCGAGGCTATCGAGGCCGGCACGGTCAAGCTGGCTGGGGTGGAGCAGGAGAACATCGTCCGTCTGGCGCGCGAGCTGCTGGACGACGCGCAGGCCTATGGAGCAATGGCGCATGCGGTCAACCCATATGGCGACGGCCGGACCTCTGAACGCATCGTACAGGCGATTGAGCATTATTTTGGCCTGCGGGAAGGCGGCCCCGCGCCGTTTACACCGTGAAAATGAAGAAAAAGCTGTCCGCCCCCCTGATTGCGGCCATTGGCGCCGGCGTATTCGTCGCTCTGCTGGCGCTGGCATATCTGTTTGCTTCCGGCCTGCTGCATGAACGGGATACCGGCATCGTGCTGTCCGATGGCGCGCAAAACGCGCCGGTCGTCAGCTCGGGAAGCCAGATGCTGACCGCGCAAAGTGTCGCGGATATCGAGATCGGCCCTGCGAACGCGCAAAAGGTCGTTGCGTCCCTGGTACGTCCGGCCGCCTATAGCTGCAGCATACAAAATACGCTGTACTATGCGGGCGGTTCGTCCACGCTGTCCTGCCGCCAATATGTCAAGGACGGCGTGGTGCGGACCGATACCCTGCAGGCGTCGGGGAGCGTGGGAAGCACCCTGCTGCGCAGGGGCGATACGGTTTACGCCTGGGAGAACGGCGCTTCCAGCGCTTATGAGGGAAACTGGGGCGATTTTACGGACGACGCGGCTGCCATGCTGCCCACTTACGAGGACGTATTGGGAGAAGAAGTGCAGCTTTTGGACGCGGGGCGGCAGGACGTGGACTATGAGCCGTGTATCCGCGTGGAATTTGAGCAGGGCGGCTACCGCTGTGTATATTACATATCGGCAGCCTCCGGCCTGTTGAAAACGGCGTCGTTTTACAGCGGCGATACGCTGGTCCGCCAGGTGACGGTCAGCGAACTGAAAACCGAAGCGCCGGAGGAGCGGTTTTTTGATTTGCCGGATGGGCGCTCGGCGTTGGGAGAGAATCACTGAAAATGTCTGAATTTTTATCAATATCGGAAGAAATACGCGCGCTCGGCCGTCAGGCTGAGCGCGAAATCATGCCGTGCTTTTCGCGTATCGAAGAGATCTGCGACCGGAATACGGAAAAGGTGCTGGCGGCGTTTGCGAAAAACCGCGTGTCGGATAATCTGTTTGCCGGCACGACCGGATATGGATATGACGATCACGGGCGGGACACCCTGGACCGCATTTATGCCGATATCTTCGGGACGGAGGCCGCGCTGGTGCGCATCGGCTTTGTCAACGGCACGCACGCGCTTTCCTGCGCGATGTTTTCCGCGGTCAAAACAGGGGATACGGTGCTTTCGGTCACCGGTCCGGCGTATGACACGCTGCAAAACACAATCACCGGAGATTACTGCGGCAGCATGAAGCGCTATGGCATCGGTTACAAGCAGGTGGACCTCAAGGACGGCGCGCCCGATTTGCCGGCGATTGCCGCAGCCGTGCGGGACCGCGCGGTCAAGCTGGTGTTCATCCAGCGCAGCCGCGGCTATGCCGTGCGTAAAACGCTGTCCTGCGAGGAGATCGGGGAAATCTGCCGGACGGTGCGCGCCGCAGGCTCCGAAGCCGTGATTATGGTGGATAACTGCTACGGCGAATTTGTGGAGGAGACTGAGCCGACCCAGGTTGGCGCGGATCTGATCGCGGGTTCGCTGATTAAAAACCCGGGCGGGGGACTTGCGCCCACCGGCGGCTACATCGCAGGCCGCTCGGATCTGGTGGAGAATGCCTCCTATAAGCTGACCGCGCCCGGCATCGGCGGGGAGTGCGGCTGCACCATGGGACAGAACCGGTTGCTGTATCAGGGGCTGTTCATGGCGCCGCATATCACGGCGCAGGCGCTGAAAACGGCCATTTTCTGCGCCAAGGTCATGGAGCTGATGGGATACGAGGTCAGCCCGAAAGCGGAAGAGACGCGGTATGACATCATCCAGACGATCGCGTTCGGCGCGCCGGAGCCGCTGCGCCGGTTCTGCGAAGGGATTCAGGCGGGCGCGCCGGTCGATTCCTTTGTGACGCCGGAGCCGTGGGCCATGCCGGGCTATGACGATCCGGTCATCATGGCGGCGGGCGCTTTCGTGCAGGGCGCTTCCATTGAGCTGTCGGCGGACGCCCCGATGCGGGAGCCGTATGTGTGCTATATGCAGGGCGGCCTGACCTACGCTTCAGGCAAAGCCGGTATTTTGCTCGCGGCTGAGCGCATCCGCAACGCTAAATCGTGAAAGTGGGGGAAGAGCGGCGGGGCCGCTCTTTTTTCACGGGTATGGTTGCGCGAAAAGCGGTTTCGTGGTACAATATTTGGGTTGAGAGGGCAGAGGTTTGCAGCTATGACGATTCTTGGTATCGACCCCGGCTATGGCACGATCGGCTATGGGGTCGTGCGGTTTGAAAACTTCAAGTTCACGCCCGTGCAGTACGGCGCGGCAACAACAAAGGCCGGCATGCCGATGCACCTGCGCCTGTGTGAGATTTATGAGGATATCGGCACGCTGGTCGATACGTTCCATCCGGACGAGGTTGCGATTGAAGAGCTGTTTTTCTCCAAAAACATTACGACCGGCATCCAGGTCGCGCAGGCAAGAGGCGTGATCCTGCTTGCGCTCGCGCAAAAGGGTCTGCATCCGGTTTCGTATACGCCGAACCAGGTCAAAATGGCGGTGGTCGGCTATGGCAACGCGGAAAAAAAGCAGATGATGGAAATGACGAAAAGCATCCTGCATCTGACAAAGCTTCCGCGGCCGGATGACGCGGCGGACGCGCTTGCGCTTGCGATCTGCCACGGCCATTCCAGAAATGCAATACGGTATGAGGGTATTTGATGTTTTATTATGTAGAGGGTACGGTCGCGCTGCTCAAGCAAGGGCTTGCCGTGATCGACTGCGGCGGCGTGGGATATGCCTGCCACGCTTCGCAGAACACGATCGGCAAGCTGAAAATCGGCGCCCGCGCGCGTTTGCTGACATATCTGAATGTCCGCGAGGATATTTTTGAATTATACGGGTTTATCGACGAGGAGGAGCAGTCCTGCTTCGAAATGATGATCGGCGTATCCGGCGTGGGGCCGAAAGCCGCGCTTTCCATCCTGTCGGTCGCGCCGCCGGACCGGCTTGCGCTGTCCATCATCACAGGGGATGAAAAAATGCTGATGCAGGCGCCGGGCATTGGCAAAAAAATCGCGCAGCGCATTGTTTTGGAGCTGCGGGACAAGATGAGCAAGGAACAGTTGGAGACTGCGTCCAGCGTATCGCCCGTTGCCATGGCCGCGGCGTCCGGCGGGGTCAACCATACGCAGGAGGCTGTCGCGGCGCTCATGGTGCTCGGGTACAGCCAGGCGGAGGCGCTTCAGGCGATGGAGGGGCTGGACGCCGCGCAGATGGAAGCGGAGGAGATCATCCGCCAATGCCTGAAAAAGCTGGTCAAACAGTAAAGGGGTGTCGCTTTGAGCATTGAATTTTCCGGCGGCATGGCCGACGATGAACGCATTATTTCCACCAGGCAGTTGGCGGAGGATGAAACTGAAAATTCCCTGCGGCCGAAATCCATGGCGGATTATGTCGGCCAGGCAAAGGTAAAGGAAAACCTCAGCGTCTATATCGAAGCCGCAAAGCAGCGGGGCGAGGCGCTGGACCATACCCTGCTGTACGGCCCGCCGGGCTTGGGAAAAACCACGCTGGCCGGCATCATTGCAAATGAGATGGGGGTCAATATCCGCGTCACCAGCGGTCCTGCGATCGAAAAAGCGGGAGATTTGGCGGCTTTATTGACAAACCTTTCGGAAAATGATATTTTGTTTATCGATGAGATCCACCGTTTGGACCGTGCGGTCGAAGAGATCCTCTATCCGGCGATGGAGGACTACGCGCTCGATATCATTATCGGCAAGGGGCCTTCCGCACGTTCGATCCGGCTCGACCTGCCGCGCTTCACCCTGATCGGGGCGACGACGCGCGCCGGACAGATGACCAGCCCGCTGCGCGACCGCTTCGGCGTGATGCTCCGTCTGGAGCTTTATTCCGCGGAGGAGCTTTGCCATATCGTGGAACGCTCGGCAAGCATACTGAACGTGCCGTGCGAGCACGAGGGCGCTTTGGAAATCGCACGCCGCAGCCGCGGCACGCCGCGTATTGCCAACCGCCTGCTGCGCCGTGTGCGCGATTTTGCGCAGGTGCGCGGCACGGGTACGATCGACAAGGCCAGCGCGGACATGGCGCTGCGCGCGCAGGAGATCGATGAACTGGGGCTGGACGCGGTTGACCGGCGCATGCTCAAAAGCATCATGCTCAATTACGGCGGCGGTCCGGTCGGACTGGAAACGCTGGCCGCGACCATTGGTGAAGAAGCCATCACATTGGAGGATGTATACGAGCCGTATCTGATGCAGATCGGCTTTCTCAGCCGTACGCCGCGCGGACGCTGCGTAACAATGCAGGCTTACCGGCACATGAATATGGAACCGGCGGACGGGCAGCAAATGCTGTGACGGCGCTGTTATCAATAAGAAAGTTAGGTGTTTGATATTGGGTAGATATTTTGGGACGGACGGTGTCCGCGGCGTGGCAAATTCCGAGCTGGACGCGCTGCTTGCATTCAAAATCGGCGCGGCGGCGGCGTTTGTGCTGACGCAGGAAGCGACCCACAGCGGAAAAGCCAAGCTGCTGATCGGCAAGGATACGCGCATCTCCTCGGATATGCTGGAAAACGCGCTGGTGGCGGGCATCTGCTCGGTCGGCGCGGATGTGGAGCTGTTGGGCGTTATCCCGACGCCGGCGGTGGCTTTTTTGACGATCAAGCATAAGGCGGATGCCGGCATCGTGATCTCGGCAAGCCACAACTCGTTTGAATATAACGGCATCAAGATATTTGCGGGCAACGGCTACAAGCTGCCCGACGAAACCGAGGCCAAAATCGAGGACCTGATCGACGATTTTGAAGCCATCCCCAAAATGACCCATGAAAAGCTGGGCCGCGTGCTGAAAAGTGCGATCGATCCGGTGGTGGAGTACACCGACCACCTTGCGGAAACGATCAAGGGCGACCTGTCCGGCCTGCGCGTCGCAGTGGACTGCGCAAACGGCGCATCCTCTACCACGGTCGAGCGATTGATGCGTTTGGTTGAGTGCAGGGCGGAGATCCGGTTTTACGAGCCGGATGGAATCAATATCAACGCGGGCTGCGGCTCGACGCATCTGGAACAGCTCAAGGAGCGCGTCCGGAAAGGCAGCTTTGATTTGGGCGTCGCATTCGATGGCGACGCGGACCGCTGCCTGATCGTGGATGAAACCGGCGAAGAGCTGGACGGGGACCGCATCATGGCCGTATGCGCCGCCCATATGAAAAAGGAAGGCAAGCTGCGCGGCGGGGCGTTTGTCGCCACCGTGCTGTCTAACATGGGTCTGCACGCCTATGCCCAAAAAAACAACATGCGGATCGAATGCTCCAATGTGGGAGACCGGTATGTGCTGGAAATGATGCTGAACAAGGGGTATATCCTCGGCGGCGAGCAGTCCGGCCATGTCATCTTCCTGGAATATGCCTCGACCGGAGACGGGGAGCTGACCGCGCTGCAGTTCATGTCCATCCTGAAAAGCAGCGGCAAAAAATGCTCGGAGATCGCCGCGGAGGTTGTGCCGTGGCCGCAGGTCATGATTAATGTCAAGGTGCCGAACGATAAAAAGGCCGCCCTGCAGGAGCTGCCGGAGGTAAAGGCCTCGATCGACGAGGCGGGCGCGGCTCTGGGGGAAAACGGCCGGATTTTGGTGCGTCCCTCCGGTACAGAGGCTTTGGTGCGCGTTATGGTCGAAGGAAAGGACAGCAATCAGGTCGATACTTTGGCAAAAAGGGTTGCCAAAGTGATAGAGTCTGTCGTATAATAGGAAAGAGCCAACATAAGGTGGATGTGGTTTTCGCATCCACCTTGTTTTGTGAAAGAGAGGGGTGAGAAGCAGCGGTACAACAGAATAGCAAGTCAAGCGCCAGAACTGCGGTGCAGCCGGTATCGCAGTTGACGAGGGAAGGGTTAATCGAAGTTTTCGGCGGATGCCCTTCGGCCATGAGTGGGTTGGTCGTGAGCAGACTGTTAAATCGCGCGGGCGACTGTGCGGACAGAGCAGATTCTGCGTAACGCACTATTTTTATACCCAAAATTAAAAAACTGCCATCCTTTCTATTGGAGGAATTTATTCTTATGTGTGGAATCGTTGGATTTACGGGCCGCGAAAACGCGCTGCCCATTCTGATTAAGGGATTATACAGCCTCGAGTACCGTGGGTATGATTCCGCTGGCATCGCCGCCTTTACGCGGGACGGCCTGCGCGTTGTGAAAACACAGGGCCGCATTGCGAGCCTGGAAGAGAAAATCCAGTCCGAGGGCGGCTTGTCCTGCACCTGCGGCATCGGCCATACCCGCTGGGCGACGCATGGTGAGCCGTCCGACCGCAATTCCCATCCCCATCTGGGCGGTCGGAACGGTCAGGGCAAGGTCGCGGTCGTCCATAACGGGATCATAGAAAACTATAAGGAGCTGCGGGAGCGGCTGGAGGCGCATGGGTACACGTTCTGCTCCGAGACGGATACGG
Organism: Agathobaculum sp. TL06; assembly: GCF_054658635.1. Lineage (NCBI taxonomy): Bacteria > Bacillati > Bacillota > Clostridia > Eubacteriales > Butyricicoccaceae > Agathobaculum > Agathobaculum sp. TL06. Next base: position 11,384 of record NZ_BAAGGY010000008.1, on the reverse strand, counting down.
AGACCGTCGCGCATCTGGTCGACTACCTGCATACCGGCAAGCAGGAGGACCTGGCGAAGACCGTGCTCGCCGCAGTGCAGCGCATCCGCGGCTCCTACGCGCTGGGCGTGGTTTCCATGGATAATCCGGAGGAGATCGTCGCCGCGCGGCGGGATAACCCGCTGATCATCGGGCTCGGCCAGGGGGAAAATATGATTGCCTCGGATCTCACGGCGATTATCGGCCGGACCCGCGATTACATCATTCTGGATGACAACGAGGTGGCGATCATCCGGCCGGACAGCGTGACCGTGATGAACGAATTCGGCGACGTGGTGGAGAAAGCGGTCCAGACCGTCACCTGGGATATGTCGGCCGCGGAAAAGGGCGGCTATCAGCATTTCATGCTGAAAGAGATCATGGAGCAGCCGAAAGCGGTCGCGGATACGGTCAACCCGCGAATTCAGAACAATGCTGTTGTATTTGAGGAAAACGGCCTGACCGATGAACGGCTGCGCGAGATCGAAAATATCCATATCGTAGGCTGCGGCTCCGCCCTGCACGCGGGCATGGTCGGCAAACGTGTGATCGAGGCCATGTGCCGCATCCACTGTACGGCAGAGGTTGCCAGTGAGTTCCGGTATGAAAACCCGATCATCGGGAAAAAGGACCTCTGCATCGTAATCAGTCAGTCGGGCGAGACCGCCGATACGCTGGCGGCGATGCGGCTGGCCAAGCAGGCGGGCGCATTCACGGTCGCGATCGTCAATGTGGTATCCTCGACCATCGCGCGCGAGGCGGACGGGGTGCTGTATACCTGGGCGGGGCCGGAGATCTCGGTTGCGACCACAAAAGCATATTCCGCGCAGCTTTCCGCCCTGTACCTGATCTCCGTGAAAATCGCACGCACGAGGGGCCTGATCTCGATCGGGGATGAGCGCGCGCTTTGCGCCGAGCTGCAGCGTCTGCCTGCCTGCATTGAGAAAGCGTTGGAAAGCCAGCAGGATATGCAGCGCATCGCCACGCGGTACGCCAACCGGCCGAGCGTGTTTTTCCTGGGGCGCGGCCTGGACTATGCCGCGGCACTCGAGGCCTCGCTCAAGCTCAAGGAAATATCGTATATCCATTCCGAGGCATATGCGGCGGGCGAGCTCAAGCACGGTACGATCTCGCTGATCGAGGAGGGGACGCTGGTGGTGGCGTTGGCAACGCAGCCGGCGCTGTTTGAAAAAACCGTCTCCAACATCCGAGAGGTGGTTTCCCGCGGCGCGGTCGTCGTATTGGTCACCACGGACGACTTCACAGGGGATGAATCGGTGTGCCAGCATATCATCCGGCTGCCGAAATGCCTTTACGAATTTTCCGCGTCTCTTTCGATTATTCCCATGCAGCTTTTGGCATACTATATTGCGGTGGAGCGCAACTGCGATGTGGATAAACCGCGCAATCTCGCCAAGTCGGTGACTGTCGAATAAGGAAAAATGTTGTTTATTGTTCAATCGGCACAAAAAAATAAATCTATTTTTGCCATCAAAACAGTAGTTTTCACAAAAATTCCTTGACATTATCCTTTTTTTCGCATATAATAAATCTTGACATGAGACACGGTATAGAAAATATTCCATCGCAGCCGCTATCCGATGAAGCGCTGTGCCGGCTGGCGCAGCAGGGCGGCGGCGATGCGGCGGAAGCTTTGGTAAAACGGTATTCCAGACTGGTAAAGACCTGTGCGCGCCCGTATTTTTTAGTGGGTGCGGATGAAGAGGATCTGCTTCAGGAGGGGATGCTCGGTTTGATGAAAGCGATCCGCGAATATGATGAAGAGAAAGGCGCACCGTTCAGCGCGTTTGCGAAGATCTGCGTTATGCGGAAAATTTTTTCCGCGGTGCGGTCTGCCGCCGCAATGAAGCACGACCCGCTCAATCGTTCCATGTCAATCGATCGACCTCTGTTTGAAGACCTTGCGGAATCGCACACCCGGGTTACGGCACCGATTGGTGACCCTGAATCGCTGGTGATCGGCAATGAGGAGAGGGCAGAACTGATCCGTCGGCTCTACTCGCTTCTGTCTGAATTCGAGGCAAAGGTTTTAACATTGTTTTTGGATGGCCTATCGTTTGAGGAAATGTCCAAAACGCTGCGTAAACCGATCAAGTCTGTGGATAATGCCATCCAGCGCATCAAGCGGAAATCGGCAAATATCAAACCCCAATAGGCGATTGCAGGCATGCAGCCTGTACGCATAAATTTCAGGTTCCCGAGGGAACGGTATCAAAGAGAGGTAAAAACCATGTACGAAGACAAGACTTTAGTATGCAAGGAATGCGGTCAGGAATTTGTGTTTACTGCCGGCGAGCAGGAATTCTATGCAGAGCGCGGTTTCCAGAACGAGCCGCAGCGCTGCAAGGCCTGCCGTGACGCCCGCAAGAACGCGGCCCGCGGCCCGCGCGAATATTTCACCGCTACCTGTGCTGCTTGCGGCGGCGAGGCTCGTGTTCCGTTCGAACCCAAGTCCGACCGTCCGGTATATTGCAGCGAATGCTTCGCCAAAATGCGCGAGCAGGGCTGATCAGTGAATGGAAAATGTCCGGCTGACGCCGGACATTTTTTTGCTTTTACGGAGCGCGGCTCAGGGGGCTGGCCGCTGCGGTGACGGATGGTAGGAAAGAAGAAACCGGCCGCGCGGTCGGCAGTTTATGGTAAAAAGGGCGCGTATTTTTTTGTTGATTTCTGATAAAACGCGATAAGGTGATTGAAATTTGTATATTTTTGCGGTATACTAAAGACAACAAAAAACAAACAGGAGGTCCATCATGGCGGCTATCACGAAAAAGACCACGATTGGCGAGGTGCTGAACCGCAATCTGGAAACGGCAAAGTTCTTTATGGAAATCGGTATGCATTGCTTGGGCTGCCCGGCATCGCAGGGCGAAAGCATTGAGGAGGCCTGCATGGTGCATGGCACCAATGCGGACGAACTGGTTGCCAAGCTCAACGCATTCCTGGGCGAATAAGGATGAAAGACAAGGGCCGGCAAAGCATGCCGGCCCATTTTTTAGGTGAGAAATGGAACGGATGATTTTAACGCCCCGCCTGGCCTGCATCGCAGCGCTTGTCCCGCGTGGGGCGCGGCTGGCGGATGTCGGAACGGATCATGGAAAACTGCCGGTTTCCCTGCTGCTTTCCGGCCGTGTCGCTGCCGCGATCGGGTCGGATATCCGGCAGGGGCCGCTGGATCACGCGGCGCGTAATGCTGCGGAGTATGGCGTGGCGCTGCCGCTGCGCCTCGCGGCGGGACTGGAGGCCGTGCGGCCGGAGGAGTGCGACACGGTCAGCATCGCCGGTATGGGAGGCCGGACGATTGCGGATATCCTGGCGGCCGCGCCGTGGACGGGAGCTGGCGAGCATCTGCTGCTTTTACAGCCAATGACGATGGTCTATGAGCTTCGACAGTGGCTTTGGGCGCATGGTTATACGATCGAGTGTGAAACGGTCTGTCGGGAGGACCGCCGGTATTATGTTGTGCTTTCCGTGCGCGGCGGCGGACCGGTGCGCGCGGTCCCGCTTTCCGGCTGCGCGTTTTCTCCGGCGCTGCTGCGGGCGGAGGGTGCGCGCGACTATCTGGAAAAGCTGCTTCATCGGGAAATACGCGCGCTGGAGGGCATGCAAAGCGGAAGCGCGGTCGACCGCGCCGTCCTTGACGGACAGCGTGAAACCGTTCGCGCGATCAAACAGGCATGGGAGGAATTGGCATGATTACGGTTCAGGATATTGTAACGCTGCTGGAAGGGCTGGCGCCGCCCGCGCTGGCGGAAAGCTGGGATAATGTGGGGCTGCTTTGCGGGGATCGGGCGCGCGAAGTGACCGATGTGCTTTGCTCGCTCGATATCACCGAACAGGTCGTTGCGGAAGCGGCGGAACGCGGCGCACAGATGATCGTCGCGCATCATCCGGTGATCTTTACCTCGGTCAGCCGGATAACCGAGGACGATGCGACCGGACGTATCCTGCGTGCCGCGGTCCGGCATGATATCGCCCTTGTTTGTATGCATACCAACGCGGACTGTGCGCAGGGAGGCGTTAACGACGCCCTGGCCGCTGCGCTGTTCCTCACCAACGTGGGGAATCTGGAAGCGGGGGAAAACGGGATGTTGGGACGCGTTGGCGATCTGCCAAAGGAAATGGCGCCGCGGGAGTTCGCGCTTTATGTCAAAGAGTGTCTGCGCGCGGGCGGCGTTCGTTTTTGTGACGGCGGCCGGCCGATCCGTCGGGTGGCGGTCGGCGGCGGCGCCTGCGGCAAAATGATGGATTTTGCAATCGCAAAAGGAGCAGACGCGTTCGTGATCGGAGACTGCAGCTATGACCTGATGCAGCGCGCGCAGACGCTTGGGCTGACGCTTGCGGACGCGGGCCATTTCCCAACCGAAAATCCGGTGACAGCCGTGTTCGCGGAGCAGATCGGCGGGGCGTTTCCCGCGTTGCGCGTCAGCGTTTCCGAGCGGCACGCGGACTGCATCCAATTTGTATAAGGAAGATCGATCATGCCATTAGATGCTATCTGCCTTGGGGCAGTAACGGAAGAATTGAATCATGTGCTCACGGGTTGCCGCGTGGAAAAGGTGTACCAGCCCGATCGGGATGAGATCGTGCTGCAGACGAGAGGCCAGGGCGGCGCAAGGCGCTTGCTGGTGTCGATCGCCGCCGGCGCGCCGCGGGTGCATTTTATTGACGCCGCGCGGGAGAATCCGGCGACGCCGCCCATGTTCTGCATGCTCCTGCGCAAGCATGTGCAGGGGGCGAAAATCGCGGCGGTCGTACAGCCGGCCGTGGAACGGATGCTGACCATCGAACTGGATACGACGGACGAAATGGGTGTGGCCTGCAAAAAACATCTGGTCTGCGAGCTGATGGGGAAGCACTCCAACGTCATCCTGTGCGGGGAGGATAACCGCATCATTGACGCGATGCGCCGTGTGGACGGAGACCTTTCCGGCAAGCGGCAGGTATTGCCCGGCCTGTTTTACCGGCTGCCGCCGGCGCAGGAGAAGCATGACCCCTTTGCCCTGTCGGGGGCGGGGCTTTCGGCCGCCCTGCAATCCGCGGATGGAGAGATGGGGCTTGACCGGTACCTGCTCAGCCAATTGCTTGGTTTTTCGCCGCTGCTGTGCCGCGAGCTGTCCTATCGGGCGACGGGAGACGCCGCGAAGCCGGTCGGCAAGCTGACCGCAGAGGAGCAACTTCGTCTGGCGCAGGTGTTTGAGGACCTGAAAAGCTATCTCACAGAAAAACGGTGGAAGCCGTTCCTGCTTACGAAAACGGAGGATCATGCGGTTTTTGACTTTTCCTTTCTGCCGATCACGCAATATGAAGGTCTGATGACCGTATCGCAGGAGCAAAGCTTCTCGGACCTGCTGGCCGCGTTTTTTGAGAAAAAAGGGAAAGCGGAACGCATGGCGCGGCGCTCGGCCGATTTGCATAAGACCGTTGTCAACGCGCGCGACCGCCTGGCAAGAAAGCTGGCTGCGCAGCAAAAGGAGCTGGACGCCACGCAAAACCGCGAACAGTATAAACGGCTGGGCGATCTGATTACAGCCAACCTGTACCAGCTTGAAAAAGGGATGAACAAGGCGGTGGTCGTGGACTATTACGACGAGGCCTGTCCCGAGGTGGAGGTCGCTTTGGATGTTCGCTTGACGCCGCAGCAAAACGCGCAGAAGTATTTCAAGCTGTACAACAAAGCCAAGACCGCGGAGGAAGTGCTGACGCAGCAGCTCGCACAGGGCCGTGCAGATCTGGATTATCTGGAAAGCGTACTGGTCGCGCTGGGCGAGGCGGAGAGTGAACGGGACCTTGCCCAGCTGCGGGAGGAGCTGACACAGGCGGGCGTCCTGTCCAGCAAGCAGGCGCGCAACAAAAAGCAACGTGTGAAGCCGGTGGCCGCGAAGCCATTCCATTATCGCTCGAGCGACGGGTTTGATATCTTTGCGGGAAAAAACAACCTGCAAAACGATCTGCTGACGCTGAAGACCGCGTTTAAAAGCGATATCTGGTTCCACACACAGAAGATTCACGGCTCGCATGTGATTCTGGTGGCCGATGGGCGCGAACCAACCGATCAGGCTATGACGGAAGCGGCCATGATCGCGGCGTACCATTCCAAAGCGCGGCAGTCCTCGCTTGTGCCAGTGGATTATACGCCGGTACGGCAGGTCAAAAAGCCGGCGGGGGCCAAGCCGGGCATGGTGATCTATCATGTGTACCAAACAGCCTACGTCACGCCGGATGAGGCGGCGGTGGAAAGGCTTCGCATCGAGTAAAAAATAGGCTGAGGGATACTGTGAATGCGGAAAGAGGGAAGTATATGATTCTGTCCGGCAAGGAGATTGTAAAGCATATCGGCAAGGAAATTATCATCGAGCCATTCGATCCAAAGCGGGTCAATCCGAACAGCTATAACCTGTCGCTGGCGAACGAGCTGCTTGTTTATGATAACGATGTACTTGACATGAAAACCCCGAATACGGCGCACCGTATCGAGATACCGGAGGAAGGCCTGCTCTTACAGCCCAACCGCCTGTATCTGGGGCGCACAAACGAATATACAGTGACAGACCGGTATATCCCCATGCTGGAAGGGCGGTCGTCGACCGGACGCTTGGGTCTGTTCATCCATGTTACCGCCGGCTTCGGGGATGTGGGGTTTGCGGGCTACTGGACGCTGGAGATATTCTGTGTGCAGCCGATTCGGATTTACCCCAATGTGGAGATCTGTCAGATCTACTATCACGATATCGATGGAGAGTATGATCCGTATACCAGCGGAAAATACCAGAACAATACGGGGATCCAGCCGAGCCTGTTGTACCGCGACTTTGAAAAGCATGAAACCTGAAAGGAGGGGCGCATAGCGCCCCTCCTTTAATTTTCCATTAGCAGCATTGCGCGGTACAGCATTTCACAGGCGACCTGACGGGTGATCGGCTCGTCGCTGTCCAGCATCGAGGCAAGGGGAGAGAGCACATCCAACCGAGACATGCTGCTGACCGCGCTTTGCGCCCAGTCCATTTCTGCGGTATGCTCGGAGGCGATAACATATTCCGCGCCGTCGAGCGCCTCTCCCAGAAGATTACGGATCACAACGCTTGCTTCCGCCAATGTGATGGGGTTCTGTCCCCGTATCTCGGCCAGGCCGCCGGCGGTCTGGTAGCCGCTGACCAGCCCGTTTGCGGCAGCGGTGCTCACAAAGGGCTTGGCCCATAGAGAGAGGCCACGGTCGTCGGCAAAGTCGGTCTGCTGGGTCGGTTCAACCGGAAGCTTGGCGACCGTGGTTGCCATAGTGATGAATTCGCTGCGCGTCACGGTCTGGGCAGGGCGGAAGAAGGAACAGCCGCCGATATTTTCACCGGTCATAACGCCGTTTTCCGCCAGGCGGATCGCGGCATAGTGCGCGGGATTTCCTGTCATGTCAGAATAGGTGAGTCCGGCGCGGTTCTTTTTCACGGTGATCGTAACGTCGGCAGGCTCCGCCGTATTGCCATTGGCATCGACAACCGTGTAGGAGAATTTATCCTTTCCCGCTTTTTTCGCAGGGGAATAGGACAGCACATTTCCCTCGATCGACGCGGTGCCGAGGCGGGGCTGCTCGGTAAGCTGGTACAGAACGATATCGTTATCCGAATCCGCAGCGGTCAGTTCCACCTCAATCGGTATCTCCACGCAAGTCTCCGCCTCGACGGCATAGGCCGCGGGGATGCCCGCTGCCGGCGTTTCCGATGTCAGGCCGGCTGCAAGCGCCACGCCGGAAAAAAGGACTGTGGCGGGCAGCAGCAGTACCGCGATCAATAATTTTCGATCCATAAAATCATACACCCTTTCCAGAATGTTCTGCATCCCGCAGTATGCACCGCTCGGGAGGGCTTTATGCATAAATTTTCCGGAATATTTGCAAGCGAAACCATAATCTTGCCGAAAGGCAGGAAATAGGGGGAAAATGCTTGCCGAAATTCGCGCTTTGTGGCATAATTTTTATATAAGGAATACAGGAACAGGGAAAGGAGAATGAGAATGGAAAACCATCAGCTTGTTCTGGTGCTGGACTTTGGCGGGCAGTATAACCAGTTAATCGCGCGGCGCGTGCGTGAACATCATGTATATTGTGAGGTCAAGCCCTACAAAACCCCGCTGGAGGAGATCAGGGCGATGCATCCAATCGGCATCATATTTACCGGTGGACCGAACAGCGTTTATGATGAAAAATCTCCGAAGTGTGATCCGGCGCTTTTTGAACTGGGCATTCCGGTTTTAGGGATTTGCTACGGCTGTCAGCTTATGGCGCATACCCTGGGCGGCGAGGTAACTGCCGCGCAGGAGGATACAGCGCGCGAATATGGCAAAACGGATACATTTTATAATACGGGCTGCAAACTGTTCAAGGGGCTTCCGGAACAGGGAATATCCTGGATGAGCCACGGCGACTACATGGCGAAAGTACCGGAGGGCTTTTCGCTTGTCGCGCATACCGAAATGTGTCCGACGGCAGCGATCGCGGATGAGGCGCGCGGTTTTTACGGCGTGCAGTACCATCCGGAGGTCAATCACACGGAAAACGGTACGCTGATGCTGAAAAATTTCCTTTACGAGGTGTGCGGCGCCAAAGGCGACTGGACGATGGAGGATTATAAGAATTCGTCGATCAAGTCGATTCGGGAAAAGGTCAGCGACGGCAAGGTCCTGCTGGCACTGTCCGGCGGCGTGGATTCCTCCGTTGCGGCAGCTTTGCTGGCCGAAGCGGTCGGAAACCAGTTGACATGTGTTTTTGTCGACCATGGCCTTATGCGTAAGGATGAAGGCGACGAAGTCGAAGCTGCGTTTGCGAAATGGGACATTAACTTTATCCGTGTGGATGCGGAGAAGCGGTTCCTGGACAAGCTGGCCGGTATTTCCGATCCGGAAACAAAGCGCAAGATCATCGGTGAGGAATTTATCCGCGTTTTCGAGGAGGAAGGCAAAAAAATCGGCAAGGTCGATTATCTGGTCCAAGGAACGATTTACCCAGACGTGATTGAATCCGGTGCGGGCGACGCGGCGGTCATCAAGAGCCACCATAACGTCGGCGGCCTGCCGGATTTCGTGGACTTCAAGGAGATCATAGAACCGCTGCGCCTGCTGTTTAAGGATGAAGTGCGCCAGCTTGGCCGCGAGCTTGATTTGCCGGAATACTTAGTCATGCGCCAGCCGTTCCCAGGCCCGGGCCTTGCGATTCGCGTCATCGGTGAGATTACCAGGGAAAAACTGGATATCCTGCGTGAGGCAGACTTTATTTTCCGCGATGAGGTTGCAAAAGCTGGTTTGGAGCATACGATGAACCAGTATTTTGCAGTCCTGACCAATATGCGCTCGGTAGGCGTCATGGGAGACGGACGTACCTATGATTATACGGTTGCGCTGCGCTCGGTGACCACCACCGACTTTATGACAGCCGATTGGGCGCGGATTCCGTATGAGGTGCTCGACCGTGTGAGTGTGCGCATTGTCAACGAGGTTGGCCATATTAACCGGATTGTGTATGATGTCACGTCTAAGCCGCCGGCGACGATTGAGTGGGAATAAAATGAAAAAAGCTCGGAAGCCTTGCTATACAAAGGTTTCCGGGCTTTTATTTATGCTGTTCGTACCAAAATCGTACCAATTCTAATTCAGAGTACATATTCGGTCAGTACTTCCGCTATCTCACTTTGCTTATTCGGATACAGGTGCGAATAAGTGTTAAGCGTTGTTTTGATGTCTTCATGTCCCAAGCGTTCACTGATGGAAAGAGGAGATACCCCCAACTCAATCAATAGGCTTGCATGGCTGTGGCGAAGTTCATGCACTTTAATTTTCCGTATGCCTGATGCTTTGCAGTACTTTTACATGATTTTGTGTAACGAAGATTTATTTGTCTGGAAAAGTCTATCTGTAGGTTTGTACTTATAGAGTTTACTCACATATTCTCTTACCATTTTCATAATGGGTATCGGCAGCGCAATGACCCGATTACTTTTAGGTGTCTTTGTGCTTTTGGATACAGGTTTTCCGTTCACCACAGCAAGACTTTTGCTAATGGATACGGTATTCTTTTCGAAGTCAAAATCATCCAACGTGAGTGCAAGCAATTCGCCTTCACGCATACCACTATAGAAAAATAAACTGAATATTGTATATGCTACAATATCTTCTTTTGTGGATTGAATAAATGTTTGGAACTCATCATATGTCCAGAAATCAAAGGAGTCAGCATTTTGTTTGCCCATGCTGCCACATAACTGCGCTGGATTTCTGTTCAGGTTATAGTATTTAACAGCAAAATTGAAGATGGTCGATAGCTGATTATGTATCTGCCGTAGGTAAGTCTGTGCATAGGGCTTCCCCGTTTTAGGATTACGATAATTCATCAATTCTGTTTGCCATTTCATAACCGCTGCTGCATCAATAGCATTGATGGGCAACTTGCCAAAATAGGGCAACAGCTTTGTCTTAATCATGTGTCCCTTGGTAGCGAGTGTTGTCTGCCCTATTCTGACTGACCGATTTTCAAAATAGGCATTGACAAGATTTTCAAAGGTGATACTTGCGCCTGTCTGGTTGCTATCCAAAAATCGAATTTCAGCTTCTTTGGCGTCTTTTTGTGTTTTGAAGCCTTCCTGCTTTTTTCGCTTCCGCTTGCCTGTCCAATCTGTGTACCAAACAGAGAAGCGCCATTGCAGTTTGCCGTTTTTCGCTGTGTATTTCTGCACTGCCATTATAACGCCTCCTTTAATTCACTAAAAAGTGTATCATCCTCACAGTTATCCGCATACTTCAAAAATTAAATGTATGGTCTCTAACAGTAAAGCCGTTCAGTGAAATATTTAATAGGAACTTTCCCGCTTACAGTTATATAACCTTTGGCCTTCAATTCGTTGTTTAGGCGTTTAATTTCTCTATAAGCTGTTGATTTTGATACACCTAAAATAGAAATAACATCGTAAACAGTGTAGAAATATTTTTCATTTGAACTTTTGTTATTTTCGATAAATAGCACCTCTTTATGGCACTATTACCCTCTTGCCTTTGGCCAAGATGTGTCTGTTCTATTGCAGATGAAAATCGAAGTAACGTGCATATTTTTTTGCACCAGCCTTTGGCATGGCGGCTTTGCGCCCCGATAATGCGGGGGTTATAGATAAAGTCTCAAAAAGCCCTTAACCATCTGTATCTTTCTGGACAAAGACGTGATTTATCGATTCGATAAACGGTTGCGACACAATAGTTTTTTGTCCCAAAAAGAAAATGTTGACATGAATCGAGAACAATGACCACACACGCTTTTCTGAAAAACCTGTTTAAAACGGCATTTCATCTTCGGTTAGACTACTGTCCCATTG